>NZ_JBHINT010000021.1:0-4051 GCF_042195145.1 Bartonella sp. CL434QHHD
TAATTGTGATTTATAGACCGTTATGAAAACACTTATGAAAACATCTCAATAGAAACTGATCATTATAGAGATGAGCAAAATCCCTTTTAATAAACTTTTGTCATTTTTGTCAGTTCTTTTTAGAACCTATATCATTTTTTTTAAATGAGAGAAAATTAAAATCATTATATTTCAATAAGTTAAGTTTTGTCAATTTTTCAAAATACAACTTATTAAAACAGCCATAACAAATAAATACAACTGTAAATATATATTTGTCAGTTTATGTCAGTACATTGAATCGACAAAAGTGATCATTTAGTGAATGATTAAAACATGTCTTATGAGAGTATGTGATCTTTTAAAGCCTTTCAAAAGAAAGGGATTATAATCATAATAAATGCTATCAAGACCATTATGGTTATGAGTTTTGGAGGTGCTTTTTACGCCCCCCTTTACATATTTTTCAATAAAAAATAAAAGTCATTATATTTCAATATGTTATTTTTTATCAATTTTTCAAAAAACAACCTATATCAATAGTACAACCTATAAATTCAACTAATGCTCTATGTTTTGTAAGGTTTTTGGGGGGGTAGAAACATTCAAAACCTATAAGTAATATAAGAAAATGAATATACATAACCCTCTTTAAATAAAGCTTCTGATAACAATAAAGCACTCATTTTAGATTACGGTTTAATCTTTTAAAGGCAATGTAAAAGAAGCGTATTCACTTTAAGATGGGATTTCTTAAAAGTCTTAAAGCAATTCAAAGTAGAGTATTTAAAAGTGTAAGTTTCTTCTTTTTAGAATAATGCATATAAACACTCCTTTTAAAGATTGTATCTAATCAACTTAACAAGAGAGGTATAGATTATGGTTATAAGATTCTATACCCCTTTGTGAGTTTAGCAAGCCAAGTCTATTCAGTTTCTCTAATTTCTAATTTTGGTAAGTTCTTAACGATTTTCATTGTCTCTAAACTTATGGTAATAACTCTAGAGGGTAGGCAGGGTTGCCAATGGTTTCAACAGCATAACGATTGGCATCATTAACAATGCCACTCTTTTTATCAGTCTTAACACATTGACGCCCCATAACCCATTCAAGAGCGGGTTTACCATTAACGATATACTCACAAGCGTCAAGAGGGATATCTGTTATTGTGATATTGTTATTATAAATAACAGTGGTTTTATCTTTCTCTTTACCTGCTTTTGCGAATTTCATTTCAGTCACGTAATAGAATTTTTCTGGATTAGAGATCTCTGTAACTTTTGGATTACCTTTTTTAAAGGTTACGGGATAAGGTTTTACAGTTTCATAATTCACGTGCAAATGATCCAGTTCACGCCCTGTTACAACAGAGCTCCGTTTTCGTATAAGGGGTTTAAGTCTCTTCAAAAGAATTAAAACGAAGCTTATTAAATCCATTTTGAACGAATTGAGAAAAAATGCAGAAAAATGCTAAAAAAGCGGATAATTTTTTCAAAAAGTTTTTTTAAAGCTTGTTTATCCACAGCCCATAACACGGGGGCAGATCAGCAAAATAGTGAAATTTGCTATTCGTTTTATGGAAAAAAGACAAATTCGTTATGTGATTTAAGATATCAGAATGAGTATTTTGATGAGTTTTATAGTCACTAAAATAATCTAGTTTGTTAGTTCAATTTACAGACATAAACTGACAAATATATATTATTGATTGTATTTAAGGTTGTATTGTCGATATAGGTTGTATCATTAAAATACTAACGTATTGAAATGTAATGTTTTTAATTTTCTCTCATTAAAAAAATAATATAGGAGCTAGAATGAACTGACAAGACTGACAAAACTCTTCTGATAAGGTCACTCAGATCATTTGCTTTTTGAGAAAAGTTCCTTGATGAGAATGCCATAAAAAGAGTTTTGCGTGGTTGTCTTAAAGACTTCAAAAAAGTTTTTTTATTGTTTGCTATGATGGTTTTTGACGACAGGATGTGCTTGATAGCATGATGTCTCGTTTATATGCGTGTTGAGTGGCTTAGAGGAGCTGGAGAGTGAATTTATCTCTAATTATTGATAAATATATTGTAGCATTAAACTGGGGATATTAATGTATTAACCATTGACGGGCTAAACAGTTTTGTTTAGAGGTTTCTTTATATAGATGTGGGGGAGAGATCTTCAGCAGTTAAAATAAAGCAGTTTTGGGTGTCACTTTTCTTTGGTAACAGAGGCATGTGCTTTTGTTAAAAGCGTCATAGGGCAGTGGCTGTTTTGAGTGGACTTGTTAGAGGTTTCATGAAGTTCTTTTAAAGAGTGCTTCATGAATAATGCAAAGCGGGGGCAATCTGTATTGTTATTGATATTTTTACGCCAAAGTTCTCTTTTGAGAATTTTTCGTGCCATTTTTGTTTTCTTTGGCTTGTTTACAGGTGTAAATGTTTATGCGCGCTCCTCAGCTATTTTTCATTCCCCAACCGATAATTTTTCTCGCCAACAATCTGAGAAGCAGCAATTAGAAAGAATTGAGAATTTACGCGCTTTAACGCCTAAAAGGATCAAGACGCCTTCAGAGCAAAATCCAGAAACGCTTTTGGGTGGGAAGCAATGTTTTCCCATTCATGCTCTTGTTGTTGAGGGAGTGCATCATGTCAAAAAGCGCTTTATATCAGCTGTAACAGAGCCTTATGTTGGAGGATGTATTGGTCTTTTTGATATTCAGCTCTTAATCAAGAAGTTAACCAAAGTTTATTTGGATCAAGGCTATGTAACGGCGCGTTTTTATATTCCTGATCAAGATATCAAAAACAGCAAGACGCTCAAATTTGTTGTCATTGAGGGTAAGCTTTCAGAGATTTACTATAATGGTTCACCGGCATCTCGTTATAACAATGTTGTATGGAGTGCTTTTCCTGGGCTTCAAGGTCATGTTCTGAATATGCGCGATATTGAACAGGGGCTTGATCAGATCAACCGTTTGAGTTCAGCGCACGCTCAAAGCGAACTTCTTCCAGGGCGTGAAGAAGGGAGCACCATTGTCAATATTAACAATCATCCCGATAAAACTTTCAAGGTTACTGTTTCTCATGACAATATGGGACAATCTTCCACGGGTTATGCGCGTTATAGTGCGGGCTTGAGGGTAGAAAATATTTTAGGGATGAATGATGCGTGGGATTTTAACTATCAGCGCAGTCAGACAGATTATTGGGGTGGGAGCAAGCAAGAAGGACATAGCAATAACATTTCAGCGAGTGTGAGTATTCCGTACGGTTATTGGACCTTTGGATTGAATGGCACTGTTTATAATTACCAAAGCATTATCCCTGGCAATTTTACCGATATTGAGACGACGGGGGATTCCAGTGAGTTGCACGCCAGTACAAGCAGAGTTCTTTACCGTGATGGTGTTTCCCTTACAACCTTGAATTTAGGTCTTTCTTATAAAAGAACCAACAATTACCTTCTTGGCAATAAGATTGAAGTGGGCAGCCGTCAATATAGCGTCGCCAATTTTGGGATTTCGCATTCGCGCCAGATGTTGGGGGGGACTTGGACCTTTGATGTGAGTTATTTGCAAGGGCTCCCTTTGTTTCATTCTGTCAAGAAGCACGATCCAGGGGCAGGGGATGCGGAGCCACAATTTGCCAAATTTACTGGTACGCTTAGTATCATGACGCCTTTTAAGGTAGGGGGCTTGGACTTTATACTGAGCAATCTTTTGAGTGGTCAATATTCACCGCATAATTTATTGGGTGCTGAACAGATTTCGTTGGGGGGCGCTTCCAATGTTCGTGGCACGCGTGAGAGTTTGCTTTTTGGCAATAACGGTTTTTTTAGCCGGAATGATTTGTTGTTGCGCACCATTCCGTGGAGCAATCACGCGACCTTTAAAAAAGTTTTTGGTGAACTTCGCCCTTATGTTGGTTTGGATTATGGGCGTGTGTTTTCGCAAGCTTTGTATGGGATTAAGAGTGACCAGCTTGCCGGTTGGACAGCAGGTGTCAAGCTTGCGGGAGGCATGGTCTCTCTTGATGCCAGTTATTCCAGTATTTTTTGGAGCACAGTTAAGCACAAAAAA
>NZ_JBHINT010000025.1:0-145716 GCF_042195145.1 Bartonella sp. CL434QHHD
AATTTCCAAGCGCCCAATCATGGCAACATTGTTGAGTACAGCGGGTGCAACGGGGAAAATATCGCCTGCGATATAAATTTTACCATCCGTTAAAGTGACGGTCCTTGTCTCTTTGTTGACAAAAGCATCAGCCCGTTCAACGCGGTCTCCTTCTTTTGCAACAAGGCGCCCCAAGCGGTCATGCCGCCCCCTGATGATGGTTTGAACCTCATTCAATTCACCACTTTGAATAAAGGGACGCGTGCCATAAAAGACAACGCTTTGTTGTTCCTCTTTGCCGCGAGATCTGTCAATTGCAAAGGGTAAACCACTTTCATGCTTCATATTAAAACCTCAATAAAATCTTGAATTGTTCGCGAACATCGGCACGCAAAGGAATATTGATGGGTGTTTTGAGTATCTCTACACCACCATTCAGTTCATTGGCATCACACCAAAGCTTGCCCAGGGGGATATCAAGGGGGACATCTTGTTTGGGAATGCCGTGAACGAGAATAGAAACAAATGCTGCTTGTTTCCCATCAACATCGTGAAAGTCTGTGCGTGCTGCCAGAAAAAGCGCCGTGCCCATCGAGGAGGGCTGGAACCTGACGCCACAATGGCTGTACACACCATCCAAAGCTTGTTCGACAGGCGCTACAGCATAGCATCTGCGATACCCAATCACGCTATTTTGGCTGTCTCTTAACACGAGATAAAGCGTGCGGTTGCTAAACCACTCTGCCATGAGTATATCGCGTTCATGTTTTTTGACCGAACACCACGGAAAATTTGCCAAATCCCAAGGGTAATCAATTTGGTTCCAGCTTAACTCCTCGTCAAAGTCATCTATCCAATTGCCAATAAGCCTGCCTTCTTCTTTTGTGAGGGTATGATTGATCTCTGTTGTGCGCCCAAAGGAAAACAAAGTGCCCCCAGCTGTTAAGCGAACACCGCTTTCATACTCCAACATGCTATCATCGAGGCGTGACATATTGCCTTCCATGGCTTGCACATTATAACCATAGGTCCCACGGCGAAAATCAGAGCGCAAACTTTTGGAAAGGTCGGTAATCGCTTCAATGGCTTCAAGGCTTTTGCGTTCAGGCAACTGATCAAAATCAAGTTGAAAGGAATTCCACCATGCTCGCCCCGTCCAGGCGGGTTGAAAGCGTGCCGAAATCCCTAGCCATTCAAGCCCCATCTCTATTGCCGCAAGGGAGCCGCGAATATTTTGCCATGCAAGACCCTGATCAATTAAATCATAAAGGTTAGAGAAATAAGGGTTTAATTCTTGTAAGCCATATTCGTCTATTAAAAAGGGCAACCAAGAAGGCGGACGCGTGATAAATTTCGCGCGAGGTATTTCTTCGAGTGCAGTTTTAACGTGAAGTTCAAGAGCCATTGCTTCTGCAAAACAACGTTCAAACAAGCTCGAATTCGGGGGCAAAAGTGAGGAAAGCATCAATAAGCACGCCCCCGTTCAAACAAAACAATATCCCCTAGTGCGACTGCTTCATCAGGTGCGACCAAAATATCCTCAAAAGGTTGCGTTATGTTCACATGGTGAACGCCCTCAACCATCAAGCGGCTTAGTATCCAACTTAAAGACAAATCACGCCCAAGCCTCCATGCACGCGCCCATTCTGCTCTTAAATTCTGCTCCGCTCTTTCCAAAACAAAGGAGCCTTCATCCGGTAACAACCAAAAATCAGCAGAAACATTGATCATCCGCTGTACCGCGCTTTTCACAAGGATGTGGTCATTGGTCATTTTAACATGGGGGGCATCAAGGGCTGCTTGCACCTTTGCAATTAAAGCCTCATCAGCCACCCCTGAAGGAGCGTCACTAAAAAGCGCAACATGAATAAGCGGACTTTTACCCTCACGATAAACAAAAGCATCTTTGACATGGATATCGCTTGAGAGGGCAAAATATTGGTAACGTGGCGCTGTGCCACCTGTGGAATGTCCTTGTCTATTCAAGCGAATGCGGCGGCGCAAACGCTCATCATCTTCATCCAAAAGGCGCGTGACCCCATGAAAATCCCCCAAATGATCTAAACTTGTTCCATGGGCAAATGTGAGTAAATTATCCCGCGCCACTTCATTAATTCGCTGGCGCAATAGCAACTCTTCATAAGCCGCCGCTTGCAATTGAATGACAACCGGATCATAAGCCGTCTTTTCCACATTATAAGGAATATGATGCGCCGCAAAAAGCTCAGTCAAACGCGTGATCTTTTGCTCTAAAATTGTTTCAACAGAAAGCTCTTCAATAATTTGTGGCAAAGGAATCTGTGAAAAGGATAAAGGTTCAAACTCAGTCATCACCAACCTCTAAATTGATGCTCATTGGCTCTTTGTGTGACCAATCCCCCAAATGCCCATTGGGATAAAAAACACCTGTTAAAACAAAATGGAATGTGCCTTCACGCGTTGCTTTTGTCAGATCAATCCTCTGCAACGAAAACCCAGGCTCTCCACACTCTGGATCATCGAGTGCTTCAACAATTGCTTGATAAAGCTGCATCATCGTCGCAGGGTCAGCATTGGCATCTTGGAATGCTCCAACATCACATCCATAATGACGACGCAAAACCCGTGTCCCAATTCTTGTCGTCAGACATTTACGAAGTGACTGTTGACAATGCGCAAAGCCATACAAGAGAGAGCCATCCTTTTCGCTCATCCCGCACCGCATGCTTTAAGCCCCTTTGCTTGTCTTTGTGGTAGAAACCGTTGGGGCCGCCGCAACAACAGGGGCTGGTTTTTCAGCGATCTGACCAAGCAGCAACGGATATTTAGCCGCCTCCTCACTTAAACAAATTTCTTCACCTTTGCCCAGTGAACGCTTGCCTGCAACAAAATCGGCATTGGTTAAAATAACATAAATGTTCTCACGCATGATAAAACTCCTTTAAAGAGGGGAAGAGGTTGTGGAGGGACCCATTTTGACCCCACCGTGTTTGTGGCTTGCGCCAACAGATTTTTGATTATGCTGTAAATCTTCTGCTTGAATCCGCACACTACCCGTTAATTCAACACGGGTTGCTTGATGAGAAAGCACCAAACCTTTTTCACTCAAATGGATTTGGTTTTCCCCATGGGAGAGAATAAGTTCATCTTTTGTCATTCGCAAAGCGCCACCGGCATAACAGAGCGCCAACTCTTGGAAAGAGCGTGCGGGATTAGGTGCATCCTCACTATAACTATCGCGCACCACCAGAGAGGCAGAACCAATTTCGCCATGGGGATTTAATAACCGCACCGGATCACCAACATGGAGGGGCATATTGCTTGAGAGAGCGCCAGAAGCTTCTTGCGCTTGTAGCCAAGGCGATAAAACTGCTTGTCCATTAGAACCCTGTTCGGAAAGTTTCACCCGCACCCTATGGCCATCAACTTGCACAACCCGCCCGATCATGTGCTGGTTGGCAAGACAGCGTTCAAGCGCATCAAGACGCTTCATGATTTGTCGAAAGGTGTCACTCAACAAATGCGCATCATTCATGGCAACACCTCATCATCACATGAAATCAAACCACTTTTGAGTTGTCCTTCATCACAAAAAATATCATGTCCCAACTGATGCAAATCTTGGTGCCATTCCACCACGCTTATCGATACACCACGCTGCTTAATCGCCGCGGAAATAATCGGTTCAATCTGGACATCACGCGGGGCACTCAAATGCGTTAGCCCCCACAATTGCCCGCTATGGCATAAAACCGCAATGGCTTCTGCTAAAAGCCAACTGGAAACATCACGCTCTTTACCAGTGGTAATAATAAAAGCCCCTAAATGAAGATCAGCACTCATCTGTCCACTTGCTACAGGATTCAAACGGCTTTCTAACACCGCAACCCGTATTGCTGGAGCCACCAGCATCTGTGTTTCAAGTTCTTCTAAATTAAAACGTCCAAATTGACAGCCGCAATCACGCACATCCGGCAAAGCGCCTTTAAGGCTCCTTATCACCGCTTCACGAAACTGATTAATGCGCCCTGCTTGTGTGATCGTTTGGTTCATGAAAAGACCCTTTCCAGCCAGTCTTCTGTCGCTTTGACAATTTCCACTTTATTGTGCTCTGAAAGCCCCAAATAAGGGCGTGCCGGCATAGTCACTTGATGCACACAAACAAAGCGGTGTGCATTACCGCTTTTAAGAAAAAAGCGCAGTGTCTTGCCATTTTTCGGGCGAATAACCCCACCTAATTGATGAATCCGCGCATAAACCAACCCAGAGCCCACAATCACCTGTTCTGGTGAAGCTTTCATATCAATGGAGCGTGAAAGCGCCCCACTGGCATAAAGAATGGAGGTGCGGGCATAATTGTTTTTCCACTTCTCTCCTTGGGCAGAATTTTTTTCGCTTTGAATCCGCCGCCTTGTGCTTTCTTGGATGAGACGCCCAACCCCTTGTGCCAAAGTCCCCATCGAGCTATCAGCGCCCTTTTGCAAAAAGGATAAAGCCGCTTCAAGCCCTGTCTCTTTAATCTCAATATGGGTTGCAACAGACATGTTACCTTCCCATCAAACGCGGCTTGGCATGAAAAAAAGCCCCATCACGAACCGGTCCATCTTCGCTCATAATTTTAGGTTCATCTATGCCTAACCCCGCTTTGCCTTCGGCAATACGTTTCAGCAAATCAACCGCCTGTTTGTAACGATCTTCAATGGTCGTGGTCAGCGCCGTATGGCGTATGGCTAAATTATAAACAGCAATATTGACACAGATCATACCCAGAGCCGCCGGCTGTCCAGCAATGGGGACGCAGTAGCGATGAGACAAATGCACATCAATCTCACCACTTGCCTGTTCGAGCGCGCGGGCAATGGCTTGCTCTGAAAAAACTGGTTCAGAACTCTCATCCATCCCACACAAATCATCCAAGAAGTCATCACCCCAGAGCTCTTCAATCAATGTTTTGCTTGCATAAGCCATGTTTAAAAGTTTCCCTTAGACAACTTCTTGCAACAAAACACCGGCATCTTTTGCGGCAACCAATTCACACACACGTTCCCCCACACGCACCCGTTTACCACCCGACAAGCCGATATCTGGATCTTGGATCACTCCAGACAAACGCTCGCCCAACTGGGCGCTAAAGCCCCAACTGATCACCGAACCATCTGCCTGTTGTTTGGTAGGGTCAATATAAAGCAGTGCAATCTTATTGCCCCACACGCGTGCCAATTGTGCCGAACGCCCTTTACGTGCCAAATTCACTTGCGATTCACCAATGAGTAAACGATCGGGGTGTATTTCCATCAGATCAGCAAATTGCGCCTTGGTGACAAAACCATCAGCAGTGCCACCCCCTTTAACGGCTTTAATGATTTTGGGATGACGTTTGAGTTTTGACCAAACAACTTTGCCCATCACAATGGTGTTGGGCGTATAGACGAGACTTTTATCCATCGCCTCATCTAAAGTGGCATAAGGGTCAGATTTCTCATAATCGCTAAATTTATTTTCACCCTTAAGCGTAATCACCCGCTCTGGTGCGTAATTTTCACTTCTTTGCACAAGAGCTGCCACACGCACTTCACGCCCCAATTCTAGCAAATTGGCAAGTCCCTCTACAGCTGTCTTTTCGGGGTTATAACGAGAGCGCTTTTCTGCCCGTGCCCGTGCCGCTGCTTCAATATCTGAATTGGGGATGAGATCATCAAGTCCGTAATCTTTGACACTGGCTTCCCGTTCAAAGGCAGAAAATTCCACCACATTCGGGCGCCCTTTTCGCCCAACCTCAAGTTCAGGCACGGTAAAATTTTCTGCTAAAGGAAATTCACTATATTTAAACACCTCACTTAAAACACAAACGCGTGGCAAAACTCTATCGCCAATAAGAGAACCTGCTGGATTGCGATAACCAATAGCAATAGCGGTGAGTGTTGGATCAATGGGAAAAGGTCTGTTCATTTTATGCCTCGATTAATTAATTTTAAAAGAAATAACATCACCAGCAGAACCATCACTCATGGCAATACCAATGGTGCGATCTGCGGCTTCCGCTTTAATGGCGTGTCCTTTGGGGTCAGAGGTCAAAAAATCACCAAAGGAAACATTGCCTCCACAAACCACTTCGCCCCAACCACATTGGCCAACATCAATCATCTCACCAGCCTTTGCACTCAATGACCCAGCAGTCCCTAATAATTTATCACCCTTACCAGAAGCCGTTGCCACCATTCCGTCACCGCGCGCTGCAACAATGCAATAAGGTGAAATCACATCTCCAGCGCGAAAAGATTTAATCAAAATCATCGTACTCATAATGGGCGCTCCTTTTGCTCGCTAATATACTCAACCGCTTGGCTAATGGTGATGTCGAAGCCTTTTTGCTTCTGCTCTTCCTGATAATGGCGTGCCGCAAGGGCAACCTCTTCTGGAGCAAGCTTTGGTTCTTGCGCTAAGGCACACACTTCTAAAGGGCTTGTTGAGGCAAGCGCCGGCAACTTCTCGACCAAACTTTTAAAATGCTCCATCCCCCCTTCAAGGCTACAGAGCGCACGATATTCCTCGCGAGCAGCCGGCAAAATCTTGCCCTCTTCAATGGTCTTATCTAAAAGACTCTCAATGGCACTGTTTTTTTGCTCTTCTTGCAAAAGCGCTAAATCTTCTCGCGCTTTTGTTAATTGGGCATTTAATTCCACGCGTTCCTTTTCGCGCGCTTTAAGCGTTGCTAAAACCTCATCCGCTTTAGCATCTTCTGCCAGCGATAGTGCACTGGCAATGGCTGTCAAATCCATCATTTTCTCCGTCAAAGTTATAGGGGAAGGCTGTTCACGGCTTAAAGCCGTCATGACAAGGGCTGGACGGTTCACCAAACCAGCACCTGCTAAATTTAAAATTTCACCTTTCTTGGAATGGCGAAACTCAGGCGAAAGATAGCGATATTCTCGGGCAACAATCTTTTTGGTAGCCATATCGGTCCATTTAACACGCCCCCAAATCGCACCATCCCGCTCTGCTAATTCTTCAATCCAGCCACTGGCAGGTGCTTCTAAACCATTTCTCGCACGGTGATGTTGCCCATGCTCATAATCAATCACAAGCGGTCCTTTATTGGCTGCAAAGGCTTTTAAAATAGTTTGCGGGTTATAATGCCATTGTCGTCCATCACGTGCCTTCACATGGGGCGCTTTGGGCAAAAGCTCTACCCATTCAGGCGCTTGGCTAACGGTGGCGTCTTCACATGAAATGTCTTGGCATAAAACGTCTGGACAGAGATCTATTAACGCAGCATGAAATGTTTCTGCATCCCCATCTTTTTGATCTTCGTGAAATTCCTGTTCCATACATTGCCTATTGCTTTACAATTGTCATTGGCAATACAATGCATGAAACTTACTCCCACCATAAGTCTGACACTGTCAGTCAAAAGAGCATTTCTCAAAAAAGCACTCTTTTCCCTATTCTTCTCCTTGTGAGAGAAACCCCCGTGCCAAACCATCCCATAAAATCGTTTTCAAAGGCACTTCAAAGACGATAGAGCGCCGTTGTGAAGTGAGAGGTACAATTTATCGCCTTATACAAAAAAAGCCTCTCTCAAGCCGTTTTTTTTAAAAATTGCTTTTTGGCTTAAAAACATTATATCATTGGAGGTAAGGCGTGAGCCAGTTTTGCCAGGACGGTTTTACCGGATCTGCGAGGAGTTGACCGCCCTCCACGCCTTCTCTTTTTCTCACGCATCGGCTCTCTTCACAAAAGCCAACATGGTTTTTCTCAAGTCGTTTTTTTAAAGATTGCTTTTAAACTTTTAAACTGTTACTTCTATCCACGAGGCGTGAGCCAGTTATACCAGGACGGTTTTACCGGATCTGCGAGGAGTTGACCGCCCTCCACGCCTTCTCTTTTTCCTCGCCTCTTTTCCGTTAAGAACACAAGACTTTCTTCCTGTTGTTCTCTTTACAACAACCTCTCGCCCTTTTTTTCAGCCGCATCCAATAAGCGTCCAATTTCTCTAGAGCTTTTTTTATGCATGGAGGTCAACCACCATTCTTGTTTGCTTGCCACAAATTTAACCGCTAAGCGCCACCATACCCCATCATTTTCACCCAAAAACACAACGCTCGGTACACCTTTTCGCCTGATAATTCCATGGGGGCGAATGAGTGTTTGAATGGCGCCTCGAAAATCATCCAAGCGAAGATCACGCGCTTGATGCTCTAACAAAATATGTTTCACACTGTCTGCGGATAAGCGAATAAGAGAATTTTCCGCTGCAAAAACATCACCCACCTTTTGTGGTATCGGTGCAATGGGTATAAACCCGCGAGGCATCCGTCCTTCAAACATGGCTTCCAAAAGTGGTGAACCCACAATATCTTCAATGGCAATGCGTTTGTCATTGTCCCCCATCACAGAGACTTTATCACTCAAAAAACGGCTTAAATTTTGCGCCCGATGTTTCCCAGGATTAGAATGCCAACCAGGATCAATCCCCTTTGGTATCTTCTCAACTTTCCCCGTTCGCTTATTGTGCCAAACCTGCTTTTCAACATGAAGTGGCTCTGCCCCCTCTTCATAGCCTAAATCTTCTGCTTCATAACGGCTTACCTGTCGCACACTGCATTTACACCGCCAACCATTGGGCGGATAAAGCCAATCCCAAACCGGATCATCAACAGGTGCGGTAAACCCCACCCAACTTTCATGTTCTAAACGCTTATGTTCTGAACTTGACAAAGCATAGGTGAGATAGGGCAAAAATTCTTTATTATTTTGTGTGCGCTCCCACTCACCTGCCGCATGCGCACTCATGGTATTGGCCCAATAGACCGTTTCTAAACGCCGTGGGCTGCCCAATTGTACCACGCTATTTTCACCAGTTTTGGGGTCAATGCTGGTCTTTTTACCCCACCAACCCTTTTCCTGTAAAATCGGCATCAAATTTTTTTGAAAATCTTGAAAAGGAACTTGATGCTTTATGGCTTCTCCAACCGCTCGCTTAAAATCCTCCAAAATATCATAGCCTAGCGATTTTGCCACCGTAAAGGAAAAGGCATGTTCTTCTGGTGCTATATCACGCCAATCAAAGCTTGGAACAAGTGCCTTGGCTTCAAAATAACGGGTGACCTCTTTAGGGGCGGTTTTAAAAAGTTCCTCATCCATGATACCCAAGCCCACGTGCAATCATTTGTACTTTTGCCAAGCGCGCTGCTAATGCGTGATGATCCATCTCACCTAGCAATTCATCTAAGCCTTTTAGGATATCCTCATAACTTGTTGCTTCTCTCACAAGCTTTTTAAAAGGCTCTAAAAGGGGTTCTAAGTCCTCTTCCCAGTCGCTTAAAGCTTCTTGTGAAAGCCGGTCCAATTCGTCGTGATGTTTCCCACCCTTCTCTTTTGCACCCTTGCTCTCTCTTGTCACAGAAACATCAAAAACACCTCCACAATCAGCACAAACATGAGCCTTTTCTCCCCTCTCATCATCAAGCGCATTATCAGGAGCCTTTAAAACATCCTCTTCCTTTTTTGGTTGCGAAAAACCAATCTTATTGCGCACTTCTTGCGCCCCAACACGCAAACCTAAAGGCACAAGTTTTTCCAAAGCATCACTAATCGCTTTAATGTCTTCATTTTCCGAAATCGGCCAATAGACAAGGGGAGCGCGCTCTTGGCGCCCAAAATTAATCTCAACAAAGGGCACAATTAAATCACGATTAGCCGTTAAAGCTAATTGACGTGCATCAGCTCTGGCAATATCATGGCGCACATTTTCATGAATGCGCGCTTGCGAAAAGGACGAACCATCATCCGTCGTCATGGTTTGCCCCAACACACCTTTAGAAATTTGTCGATCTAAATATTCCGCCTTAGAAGCAAACACCGCATTGCCACTGCCCCCTGCCGCTTCAATAAATTCAATCTCCATTTCTTTGGGAATAATCGCTGCCGCATCACTGGATAAATCACGCACCGCTTGAATAAGAACCCGTCGTTCCTCATGAGAAGAGCTTGCCCCATATTTACCCACACGCAAAGGCATGCCATAAACTTCTAAAAATGCCATCCAATCTTTTAAGGTATAAGATTTAAACAAAAAAGCCCAAGCTGCAAGCCGCGCAAGCCCAGAACGAATAGGCAAACCGCTTTTCAACTTGGGTCTGTGAATAGAAAATTTATAAGCAGGCAATTCACTTCCATGCAAAGAGCCCTCTTCTTTTAAACGCAAATGAAAACCATCCCGTCGATCCAATTGAAAAAACCGCTGGTCACGCCATTTCCAAGCAACCGGCCACCATTCCTTGGCACTCTTGTCCCACAAAGTTTCAACAACCGCATAGCCTTTTCCCAAAGCATCTAACAAATCCGTCACATAATCATCAACAAAGGTAGGCGCACTAATCACTTCCCGCACCGCATCTGCTATCTTTTTGTCCTGTGCACTGTTGCTTGCGGCAATCACTCCAGGCTCCACCCCTGTGAGAGCATTTTTACGCATGCCAAGCACAGCACGATAATGCAAATCACGCTCTTCCATATCATCGGCAAGTTGAAAAAACTGCTCTGGATGCCCCTCTGCTGCCTGTTGCAAAATATCAGCAAGTTGCGCAGGGGTCAGACCACTGACAATGGTTTGTGACCATACATCACGAACACCGCCAACGGTAGGGCTTGCAACTTCTCGCTCCAACCCTTTGATATTAAGCGCCCTACCCCACTGATCTAAAAGTTTTACCATCTCATCATCCCATCAATAAATCTTTGATCGCATTGTTGAAAAAAAAGGCGTTGAAAAGAGCGAGCTTTCATCAAAACGATAAGCCTCTCTCACAGGTGTATAATCATAAATTTCAGGAGTTTGGCGGCTGGCAAAATAAGCCAAAGCGCAAGCAATCGCGCTATCACCATGGCGCATAAAACCGTCACTGCCTTTAAAACGATGATTGTCTGGAATTTTCACAATGCCATTGACATAAGCAAGCGCTTGATGATCGGCAACAATGTCACTATCGCGCGGCAAAACAATGGACCCATCCCCAAAAGCTTCTAAATAAGCCGGCATTTCCTTGCCATACCAACTTTGTGACAAGGGCACTTCCTTCACAAGAGCTCCATAACGTTGCGCCGCTTTTTCAGCTAAATAAGCCCCATTGCCCCGCGCATCTAACGCGCCGCCCATCAAACGCGGCAAACCATTCACCCCATAAAATAAAATCTCTCTTTGTTGATCAAACGGCGTATTGCGCAATTCCACCATAAACCGGACACGGCGCACCAAATCTTGTCCCACCTCCATCACCACAATCGATGTCGCATCGCCACTCCGCGCAAAATCAACACCAAAAACATGTTGGCGCCGCCGGTCAAGCCCAATATGAAGAGGTTTTATATGTTTCTCACACCAAGCAAAAGCAGTTTGACTTCGTTGATAATCCGATTGATTTTTAAAATTATCCACACAAGCAAAACGCAACACCGCAATATCTGGCGCACAACAATTTTCAATCTGTAAGCGTGTTAAAGCAGCCCCTTCTTGATCGGCTGGTATGGCATCTAATTCTTGGCGCATAGCAGCCAAACGCACCCCATAAGACGCGCGAATTTGATCTTCCCATTGTTGCTCAGAAATTCGACTCCACACCTCCCCCTTCATGGCACAAACACGTTTAAACAAGCCATTTTTAACAGCAACACCAAAGGGGTAACAATGCACCGAAAAAGGAACCTTACCTGCTCGCGCCTCACGGATCAGTTCATTGAAAGGATTGAGCACACCATTATGGGTGGAGATCACACGGATTTTTCCTCCCCAAATGAGCAAAGCATTGACAGCATCCAAAACAGAGCGCACATCTTGATGAAACGCCGCCTCGTCAATCACCACAATGCCCTGTAGTCCGCGAATATTTTCAGGGCGGCTAGAAAGCGCCTCAACCCGAAACCCCGAAGCAAAACGCACCCGATAAGCAGAGATATATTTCGTTGAACCATCCGCCCTTTGATCAGAGAATAAAAATTCCTCAACATCCCCACTATGGCTCGTAATTGCCGAAGCAAAATTGCTCACATAGCCAATAAATTCCCGCCCCTTGTCTTTGGTGTCACCAATATAAAAAACATTATCGCCCCTCGCTTCACGTGCCGCCGCTGCAATCAGTGTATCATCCAAAGCTTCTGCAAAAGTAATGCCGGTCCGCCGCCCCTTTTCCACCAGTTTTAATGGGGACTTATCTTCAATCCATGCCCGTTGATGCGCCATCAAAACGCCTTCCGCTAAGGGATCACTCTCTTTGGGAAAAGTACTTTTCCGCCAAATATCAAAACCACTTTGATGATCAAAGACATGACTTTTTGAAAAGGGCTGTTCAGCCATGTTTTACCCCCAACACCTGCGCACGAATAGCTCGCGCTGTTTCTTCTGAGAGCCCCGCCGCTGCTGCTGCTGCGTCAACCGCTTTGCTTGCTTTGCTGGTAAAATCCTTCTCTAATCTTTGCCGTCTGGTGGTCGACAAATGTTCAGCCGCCAACACGCCTTTAAGCGCATTGGCCAATTCTTGTGCTGCCTTTGGCGAAAGGTTTTTCCCACTGCTCAACGTTGAAAAAATCAACTCCTTAATCGCTGCTGCCGTCAAAAGAGTGATATTATCAGAAGCTTTAGCATCAAAGCGCTTGGAGAGGCTTGCGGCAATTTCTCTTGTCTGTTCTAGGCGCCGTGACATCACGGCTAGCCGCAAAGAATAACGATTAAAACTGGAAAAAGAGGGAATAGAAAAGCTGAGACCCGTTTCCTTTCGTAAAGCCTTCAAAGCCGCTTTAAACTCACCATAAATAGCCATTTGTGTCTTCTCACGCCCATTTAAAGCCTCAGCAGCAGCAGCAATAATTTGATCACAAGCTTGCGGCAATAAATCAATCGCCGTTAAACGTCCACGCCCGACCTTGCGCATCCTTCACCTCGTCTTTTATTGATGAACGTTTAGGCCGCTTAATCCCCTCAATGGAAAAGCTCCGGTCTAAATGACGCGCTCCCCGTTCTGTTAACGCCGCAAGAAAAACTGAACCCACACATTTTAAAGTAACAGCACCTTGATCTTCCATCCATGCCAGTTCATTATGCACAAAATCGCGATCGCGTCTGATGCCATAACTGTATAAAAGCCGCTCAATCATCGCACTCGATAAAGTTTCGCTGCGCTCACAAGCAAGCCCTTTTAAAATAATCAACCGCGCTTCTTCACGGATGATTTTATCCATATCTGCTTTCATTTCTTGGCATTCTCCAACAAAAACTCTTGCAAGCGCTCACCAATGGCTGCCACCGGTTGTAATTGTGCAGAAAGCGTGTTGAGACGACCATTCAATTTCTCCATATTCACTTCCAATCTTTGCAGCGCATCACGATCAGGCAAAAAGTCCATCTCTGTTTCTAACTTTTGCACACGCTCTTTAAGCGCCGTGATATCTTTCAGCATTTCCCGCGCACCTGAAGAAAAATAGGCTCTCAAAACCCCACAAATCGCAATAACCGATAACAATAAAGACAACCAGCCATTGGCAACACTGATATCCAAATTCACTTAAAAGTCCCCTCTCTTTTGCCTAAAATCGCCCTCTCCGCAGCTTTTCTACGCTGTTCACAAATCAATAAAGCAGCACGATCACGCCCCCAATAGTGCACCACTTCGCGCGCATTCAAAGCACGCTCTGGCAATAAAGCTGGACGGGCACACGCCATGCGAACAACAGGCGGCAACTCAACCGATAAAAAATGATAAGAAAGGCTACCCATCGGCTTGTGTGTTGAGCAAGCGCACACGCTCAAGCCCAATGCCACCGCCAGTAACCGGCAACTTCTCATTGACTTCCTCCATTTTCACAAGCTTTTGTTCCAAAGCCGAAATCACCCCTTGCGCTTGATGCTCAGCTTCCAACGCTGCTTGTCTTTGTCGCTCTTGTACAAGCAGTGCACGTGCTGAAGCCTTGGCAATCTCCAACTGCCAATACAAATCACGCGCCTTTTCCGCCTTTAAAATTTGCGCTTTCATAAAGCCAAAAGTCGCCAACATCACACTGACCAAAAAAAGCAGACCAAAAGACAGTTTTGAAACAGGGCTAAACATTGCTTTTATCTCCCCACCTCGTTATCTCCACCCCATCATAGGAGCGGCTATGCCGCTTATGGGAATGCTTCCTATTGGAAAAATCCAACGAGCCAAAGCCACGATGCACCCCCAGATTGCCAACAATAATCGCCACCATCGAAGGAATAGAAATGCTCGCCATATCAACAATATGCGGAGCCCCCCACAAACCACCAGAAACGAGCAAAAAAATAACCCCCCAAGCAAACCAAAAGGACCACCATAAATAGAGCCTAGAACCACGATAAGAAGGTTTCATGCCTTTACCTCGCCTCCAAGTCCCAAAAGCTTTTTGGCGCGGTTCAAATAAATCAAACGTTGCACAAGTCCATTCTTGCCCCCATTGATCGCCTTGGTAATCCCTAGATAATCATCTCGATCAGCCAGCCTATTCAAGCCTTTCATTTGCCAAAACCAAACAGCAGACCAAAGCGCTGCTGGAAACTTTTCCAGCTCTTGCGGAAATGCTTCACAATCAACCGCTTGTTCATCGACTAAGCGCCAAAACTTCGTAAAACGACGATAATTATTTCGCCCCGTCAACTGGATCAAACCACGCCCCTTAAAGTGCACCCCATCCCCAGGGTTGACATTGCCTAAATCACGCCGCCCCTCATAAGCGCGCCCTGAGGCATATTCACAAACGGTAAAAAAGCCATCACTCTCATGGGCACATTGGCTTAAAAAATGCGCAACACGCAATGGTGTCGTGATCGCACCATAAGACAAAGCTTCAGGCAACACACGTGCCATTTCAACAATAATAAAATCTTGGCGCGCATGATGCGCCAATTTAGGCGCAAGGCGATGAAGAAAAGAGGCATCTATTGAAACCATAACAAACCACTCAATGAATAAAAATCCATTCGCAGTTTATCGGGTCTCACTCCCCCAATATAAGCCTGACACTGTCAGTCAAAACTCTCAATACTCATAAAACTCTGGAAATAATAAACCTTGTGGTTCTTGCAAAGAAATTTTCTTCTTCAAGCGATAGGCTGTACGCACATGCATACCAGAAACAGCAGCTGCAGTATCCACCGACCAGCCTTTTTGCAACGCTTGCACCATTTTTTGCCGCCGTTCAGCATCTCTGCCAAGGGGGATAAGAAGGCGCACACCAGAACCATTAAAACAAAAATGGTTGATGAGTTGCTGCGCCTCTTCAAACCCAACAATTTCAATCAACCAATCCGCACTCTCAAGACGCCCGGGTATATAAACTTCTCGTCCACCAAAAGCCCGCATCATATTCCATGCTGCTTCACTGCCCGCAACATCAGCTATTTCACGCAATAAGGCAGGAAAATCGCTATAGATTTCCTCTTGCATACATGCTTACCCCTCGCTTTTAATACCTTTTCGGATTTTCCGCCCCCAAACATTCATAACTTCTCTAAAGTCGCCCCCACTCATCTCACCCAAAGCTTTACCACTTAACGCCATAACACTTTGATGAAAAGCCCCAAGATCAAACACAGCATCGGGATTCAAACACTTCCATTGGGCACACAAAATGGAAATGCTTGGTTTATTCCTCCATGAATCTTCGCGGTTTTTTCCTCTCCAGTCAACCCCACCCTCACGCTGCAACCAACCTTTCAACGCCTCAATAGCTCTGCATGCATCATCGCTATCGCGTAAAAAACGAATATGATCAATCCCTGTCTGTCTTTTCACAAAGGCAAGCAACGCCTTGTCTGAACGATCACGAATAATGCCAAGATTCCACCCAGCAATCCAGAGCGCCTGGAGCTTCTTGGCATATTTACCCTCTAAACGCTTCCCATTCGGCTTAAAACCACACGCTTTCATTTCAGCGATAACCAAGTGCTTTTCTGAAAAATTCAAATCTTTCGCCGATTGCTTGCCTGTTAAGCGATAGAGCAGTGCGCGATAGGTCTCATCATCAAGACCTAACGCGCGTTTTCCCATATGAAGGACAGCTAAAGACATGTTACCTCCCTCATGTCTTCGCCAAATCAATGGTCACAGCACGCCAAGCGCTTTCTAGGCTATCACGCTCATAAAAACGCACATATTCCTTAGATGTCGTCACACGGAATGACTCACGAATAGCACGCATCGCCTCTTTCCAGCGTGGATCATCAATATCCAAACGCAACAGCATAAAGATCTCCCCCCGATTCACCTTGCCTTCTTTATCCGTATTAAAAGCACGCGTAATAATCGCACGGATTTCAGGGCGCGCATCCGCAGACCACTCATTCAAACATTCATCAAGAAGGCTTTTGGCAATTTGCAATTGCGGTCCAAAATCAACACTTTCCTGTACCTGCACCTTAATGCGTTGCAAACCATCAAAGCTTGTGTAAGTACAATTGCCCTTTTTGCCACGCCGCTCCACACCATATTCTTGCGCAAGCAAGCTATCAAAATCACTCAAATCCGCAATCGTATGGTTGTTAAAACGTGCAATCCTTGCCGATAATTCTTTCGCAAAACCCATAATTTTGCGCACCGTTTCATCCTCTAACAAATCCGCAGGGCGGATCAGGTTTACCGGCACCAAAGCCCCTTTCGCATCCTTCATATAACGCGTACCTTCAAGTTCAATTTGTGGATTCATCACCAACTTCCTCCTTATGTTTTTTGAAACCGACGAAATGGCACAACATCCCCTGAAGAAGGCGCACATCCCGCTTTCAATTGCCAACGACACCGCATAAGCTCATGACCTAAAACGTGGTTATAGCCTGCCAAACGACGCAAATACTCATTCAATTCTCGAACATCTTGTCCATGCATAAAAATCCCATCCATTTCATGTTTTAACAAGGCAGAGCGCAAAGCAATCAAGCTATCTCTCACCATATAGGGGTTGCGTTCCATCATTTGCTTCCTCCAAAATCCATATAAATCACACGATTGCTCTCATCCGCATCAGAGCCTTCACACTCAGCCAAAACTTCTGAAACTTGGCCTTCCAAAACCGCATCCGCTTCCCCCAAACGGTGAACACTCAACTCCAATTCAAGCAATAACGCCAAATCAACACACAATTTAAGCTGTTCTCCAATATCAAAACCGCATTGATAATCGTCATAAAGACCAACAAGCGTATCGGATAATTCTTTGTCGCATAAAGAGATCATGCCAATTCCTCCACGTCACGGTTTTTCCATGCCGCTTTGACATGTTTCAGGGTCACCTCACACCCATCTCCAAGCGCTGCCATGCGTGCCAACATCATGGTTTTGTCAATTTGCCGCAAAGCACCAGCTTTCAAACCAATTCCCGTCAAAAACTTTATCGCACCAACATCTTCAATCCCCCAATCATGAATGCGCGCTGCAATATCCTCACTATAGGGCTTGCGCCGTTTCAAATGCATCGCCAATCGGCTTTTAATTTGCGCATAAGAGGGACCATTTTGACGATGAACCAACCGTCCAGAGATTTCATCATTGCCAACCAAAGCCAACCCCGTACCATTAATATCAACAAAGTGGCGCAACTGATTAATCGCCTCATCCGTTAAATTTTGCGCTTCATCAACAATCAACAACGTGCCACTGCCCACGCGCTCTAACTTTTTGCCAATCGCACGCGTTAAGCGGGTGGGATTATATTCCACCACTTCCAATTCTGCTGCCATATCATTCAAAATACCGTGAACACTGCGCGTATGCGGGCTTGCTGTCACCAGATAAACATGCGGGCGGGTAGAGCGATAATGGCGGCAGGTTTCGGTCTTACCACTGCCCGCATCAAGCGTAATCATCACCATATCCCCCGTACTTTGTGCCAGTGTTAAAGTATCAATGATCTCACTGGCAATTCGATTCCTCTGAAAGGCTGGTTTTTCAGGAATGCGCTCCAAAAACCCCGCCGTTTCCTTTAAAACCTCAACCCATTGTTGAACCTTTGCATTTTGCTTCCCCAACTGTCCCGCATAACTGCCCGCATACCATTGCGAAAACGTCCCATCCGGCATGCCAATGCGCCGCGCCACCTCTGCTTTCGACCAATCATTCATTTGTCCCAAAGCTCTCACCGCATCCACAAGCTCATTCCATAAAGCAATGTCATCACTGTTGCGGTTTTGTGCTGTTCCATTAGGCTGGATTTTAGGTCGCGCCCAAGGATTTTTATCGACCGTTGCATTTATCGCGTTTTTCATGTATATTCCCCTCTGTATTGATTTTAGACTATTGATAAGGGGAAGGGCTCCCACCCGCCCCTTATCTTTTGTCTTTAGAATGAACATTTAAAGCCGTACGCGATACTAAAACGGCTAACCTTGCAAATCCCCTCTCTTTCTCACACATCAGAGAACTTGCTAACTCCACGCATCTCTCCCGATCAGGCAAAGATACCTAGAAACTTCATGTATTGATTTAAACTTTTAAAGGATTAAGACTTCTCCCCCCTTTTCTTTGTTAACGCTTCAACCCCGCACATGGACCTCAACCGGTCCCCTTAAATCCCCCCTCTCTTTTCCTATTTCCTTATTCTATTGCTTGGGAAACTTGATCACCTCACGCCCCTCATCAGAGGCGGAAAGCTTTCTCAAAGCTTTATGCAAGTGTTGACTGAATTCTTCCTCCCCCAAAGCCTCATCATCGTCTGCTTTCAAAGCTAAATTCCCCACATTGTTTGGCATCAAGCGGCTCACCTTTGGCTTTATCGGAAGCTTAGATTTGAACGCTTCATCCTTTTTCTCAAGGCGACCATAAACATCGGCCAAGTGATCAGGCGCAAGCTTTGCCGCTAGCTGTTTTTCTGCTTTAACAGCCTTCACATATTCTTTACGCAAACGCCCATTCAAGCGCGCCGCCTGCTGGTCATAAAAACCTACATCAGAAAGGCATGGTGCCAAACAAAGCAACCGATTGTTCAAATCATAAACCCGTAAATCTTGATGCAAATGATCCGGATCAAAGCGTACAATCACTTTTTTCCCCGCATGCTCATTCAACGCCCGCGCCCAATAACGATTGCCATAAAAATGGATCTCGCCCGTACCCTTTTGCGCACGCAATGCCTCAGAGGTTAAAAGCCATAAAGCCCGTTGTGCTGCCGTTGCTTGCCGAATAATCGTCCCCTCGGCTTGCAAGCTCTCTGTAAAGGTCTCATCAAAACTGCGCCCCGCACAATTAACCGCTTTGCGCCCTGCTTGCGCATTGTGTGCACAAATTTGCGCACCAACATGGGCTTTAAACGCTTCAAATCCTATCGCGCGCTTGCCGTAATCTTCAGGCTTGGCATCCGGTTTATTGCCCGTATAAGCCCCCGCACAAAAGGGATGTTTCGAAATCGCTTCTGCCAGATCACGCCATGCCCGCTCAATCGGTTTAGACTGTCCGCTATAAGGGGTGGTCCATTGCAATTGCACCCCCAAACTCGTCAAAAGTCCTTGCGGATCATCCGGCTTAATCTTAAAACGAAAACGGTTTTGCACACCTCCAGAAATCCACTTGCTGGTAAAGGCACGCCCATTATCCAAGGTCATACGCTCTGGTATGCCATAAGCTTCCACCATGTCCCCAATCACCAAACGCACGATTTCCCAAGTCTCAGCATCCGACAGGCGCCACGATAAAATCTTGCCCGAATAAAGATCTTGTATCGCTATCAGATAAAGCCGCACAGGCTTCTCTGTCCAAGGAACGCTCACAAAAACATCCAGCTTATGCCCGTCCATATTCACTGCTTGCAATGCATGCAAGCTCGAGCGATCACGCCGTTGGGCTGGATAAAGCTTTTTTGCCTTTTCTTCTCCCTCACGCGCTAAAACCACAACCGCTTTGGAAACTTGCGCCTTAAAACGACGCCGCAAAGCCCGCTCTGAAGGAATGGGCTGCCAACCCCGCTCCTGTGCAACCGAAACCATCCGCCGATAACACGCCGAAAAAGCAGGTTTAGAGGGGCGCAAATAATCCGAACAAAAAACCTCCCACGCCCCCTCATGACACGGCGCAAATTGCGAAACATTCTCCTCACCATAACAAGGCGCTAAAGCTGCCAACCAATCAGGGCGCTCATACCCCTCCACCATCTGCCGCCAATTAAAAAGCGACATCCGGCTCACACCAAATTGCACCGCACTCAAACTTGCCGCATCATGCACACCCATACCGGCATGGAGTAAATCTTCCCAAAAGCAAAGTGCCTTCAAACGCTCTTCACAGCGCCTTTTATGCGCCTTGGAAAGCCCCTCATAACGCACCCAAATGCTTGTCTTTTGCTCCCCTTGCGTTTGTTTCACATCAACACCCACTCCAAACCGCACCAACAACGCCGCCCGCGCCCCCTCCGGCAATAAAGAAATGTGAATTTCTACAATAGGTCGAGAAACCCCTTTAACTTTACGTGTCAAACCACTTTGATGACGCCATGTGGACGCCAAAATCTTACGCAATCCGCCCTTACTCTTAGGCAACCCTGGCAAAGCTGCCTCAGCCAATTCGGCAATAGTAAACCATTCCTTCATGGCTGCCCCCTTTTAATGCGAACCGGCGTTGCGCGCATGGCTTTCAATTGCGCTGCAATCTCCCGCTGTTCCTGCTGAAGCCGCGCAATCTCTGCTAAACGTGCCTCATCCCCTTGCAACAGCAACAATCCATCTTCACTCACCACCTCATCCCAAAGCCAAAATGCCTCTGTCGCCCGCACAAATGCCTTAAACCGCGGCAGGGAAATATCCACCTGCTTACTTTCTGCCACATAAGCATCCAAACTCGCCTTACTTAAACACCCAATCCCTAAATAATGCGCCATACGCTCCGCAATCACACTGCGCTCATGCCGGCATTCTCTCAAAGCACGCGCCATCGCACGCTTAATGCGCGAGCGAAACCGCCCTAAATCAATCTGTGCAACGGGTTCACGACAAGGAAAAACCGGCTTTTGGAAAAAATCAAGCTGCCCGCAACCATGCCTCTTCATGACAGCACCTCCCCCGATTGCTTGTTCAAATAATCATAAAACCGCGCCTTTGTCTGCGCATCCGCCCTCTGCCAAACACCCAATAACTGAGCAAAAACCCGCTCTTGTTCATTAATTTGCGGCGGCGTATTAATCCCATTGACCAAATCAACAGCCCGCCGTAAATCTCCCTCAACCTGTTGCAAAGCAATTGCCACCCGCCGTTGCGCAACCGGCTCCATCTTGGCTAATTTTAACAACTGCGCTTGATTATCCGCCAATGCCGTCCCCCGCAAAACCGCCCGCAACTCCGGCTGTAAATGCTGAGCAATGCTGTTAAGACGTTTTACTGAAACTTGAGACAAACCAATACGATCCGCCACATGTTTAGAAAAAGATAAAACTGTCCCTTTACCATTTTCTTCATCTGTATAAGAAATAGGGACAACTTGTCCCAATTTCTCATCACCGATCAAAGGATCAACTTGATCCTTTGATTTTTCATCCCCTTCACACCCAGTTTCATGGTGCTCTGAAGAACCATCATTTGGCAAAGGTGCAAGTTGCACCTTTGCCACTTTGTCCTTTGTATATTGATTACCACCGATCAAAGGGTAATGTTTACCCTTTGATTTTCTGTCCCCACCAACCTTAATCTCCCCATACTTCTTTTCCCACAATTCGCGGTAAGTCTGGACAAAAAGCGCACGATCAATAACAGACAATTCATTGCGAAAAAGGTTTTCAGCCACTTCTAAAAGCGCGGCATTGTCCTTATCAGCCAGCACCACAACCGCATCAATGTCACTATAGCCCAAAAGCTCAGCAGCACGAAGCCGATGCGCACCAGCAATAAGCGTGTAATTACCTTCCTTAGCATTGGGGGTATGGCGCACCGTAATCGGATTCATCAATCCCTCCCGCGCCATTGATTGTGCAAGTGCCTTGGCATGCTCATCATCCACAGGGCGTATACGCTCCGGTACCACAATCACATCAAGAGCAAGCTTTTGAAACTGTGCCATCACGCCGCCGCCTTTCTGATCTCTTTAAAGAATAAATCCATCGCACGCCCTGCCCATCTTCGATAAGCTTTCGCAAAAACGGGTTCTTCCAAACGCCGGTTAATCACTTGCATAGATAGAGAAATAGAAGTCCGCTGACGTGCCTGTATCGCAACAATACGCCGCCGTGGCACCTCAAACTGATAATGCAAAATATGAATAACAATCTGTCGTGCTAACGCCGCATCAAATAAGCCATGCGGGGGGTCAATAATATACCGGATCGGCAGATGCTTAAATCCACTACTCACGGCTTTTAAAGAACAGGAAAGCATCACCTGTAAACGTTCAACTTCTGAATAAGGATTAACGATATCGTTTCTGACATCTGGGGTCCATAAATTACAAGCAGCAACCATAACCACCCCCTATAAAAACAATATGACCACCCCCTAATCGCCAGAACCAACCCATCCAAACGGCTGTTCTATGATGCAACTCTATGCAATTTATCTTGCCTATTTCGTACTGATCTTTAGACATTGATAAACCTTTTTATCTTATGGTATTTAAATTCATGGCAAATGCGCAAAAACGCAAAGCCGTGTAACGAAGTTCAAGCAGCATTCCCGCGCAAAGCAGAATGCGCACGCGAATCTGTATTGGCATGTTTTGCTGCTTTAAAAATGCGACGGCGACTTTTGGGGTAGCGGTCGCTAAAAACTTGCTCAACGGGCAAACCGATAAAATCGGCAATAGCACGTTCGGCTTTCTCGTTAGACCGTGTCCAAATGTGTTGCACACTGGATGACGAGAGTTGATAAGCTTTCGCGAGCTCCGCCAAGGTCATGTTACGGCGGCGTAGCTCGGCTAAAATACTATGGCGATCCCATACTTGGATGCATGTTTGGGTGGTTGTCATAACTTTCGCTCCTGCTTCAAACGGATGCTCAAACCATCCGTTTTTTGTGGGGTTAATTGTAAAATATCTGCCCTCTATATCGGGCGGTAATTAGATATATATACCAAATATTTTGTGTTGTAAACAATTTATTTTGTATAGAGGTGATTTTTTTTGGCACGTCCAGAAGTAGAACCAAAAACAGAACTGGCAAAACGCTTGCGTGAAGTACGACGAATACTCGGAAACGAAGAGCGGGGCATTTTTGCGCAACGCCTTAATTTACAACGCAATACCCTTGCCAATTATGAAATCGGAGCACATGAGCCTCCATCCTCAGTAATTAACGCCTATTATACAGCCTATAACATTAATCCTCATTGGCTTGTCACTGGTGAAGGTGAAATGTTTAGTGATATGGCAAAAGCGAAAGCAGCAGGTTTTAAACCACAAACTATCCCTACTGGACTCATGAAAAAGCTTGGTCGCATAGCTTATACAACCTATCGCGATGCTAAAATAAAACTCCCCCCTGAAGATATAGCGGAACTCGCGGCGGAACTTTATAGAAAACTGCAAGAGCTTGTTCAAGACATCAACGACACGGAAGAGATCGAGCTCACCTTGCCTCTTTTAAAATTGCATTTAAAGCGTCAAATAGAGGCTGAAAGAGTACATCTAGAAACTACACAAAATACGGCTTAATGCCTCTTTAATATGACACGACAAAGAAATGAACCCAAAACCCCATTAGCAAGACGCCTCATAGAGGTAAGAAAGCTTGTAGGCTTATCTCGTGATATATTTTCTCTTAAAATTGGTATTAGTATTCAAGGGCTTGGCAATTACGAACGCGGTGATAGAACCCCAGACGCAACCGTTTTAACATCATATGGAGAAAAATTTGGGGTCAACCTAAATTGGCTTTTGACTGGTGAAGATGAAATGTTCATAAACATGATGAAAACTCAGTCTTTCAATATATCTCCACCTACCATCCCTGCTGGTCTCATGAAAAAGCTTGGTCGCATAGCTTATACAACCTATCGCGATACAAATATAAAGATCCCTCCTGAAGATATAGCGGAACTCGCGGCGGAACTTTATGGAAAACTGCAAGAGCTTGTTCAAGACATCAACGACACGGAAGAAGTTGAGCTTATTTTACCTCTTTTAAAACTGCATTTAAAGCGTCAAATAGAAGCTGAAAATGCACATCCAGAAACTACACAAAATACGGCTTAATGCCTCTTTAATATGAAAAATACAGGCGCGTTTCTATTTACATTAAGAAACTTAAATAATGCATTGTTTTTAAATAATTATATTTGCAAAAAAATAGAAACGCGCCATATGGCGCATATCTTTTTTGCTTTTTGGGTCATTTTTGGCTGATTTTGGAGTCAATTGAACTTTTGGAGTGATTTTTTTCACAGGGTCTTCAAAGGCGGTTTTCTGGGTTTTCACAGACTTTTCAAAATTTTTCACAGGGTTTTCAAAGACCTTTCAAAGCCTTCTCTCATTTTTACCATGAAAATGCACTTTTTTCTGATTTTCGCTCTTTTTAGCTCTTTTTTACAATTTTAGGTGTCAAAATCTATTTTGACAAAACGCGCATTTAATGCTAAATTTTATACATAAAAACAACAAATTACCACGTATTCCTACCTAATCCCACCTTTTCCCACTTAGTATAAAACCTAGTGTCAAACTACAATGATTTTAAGGGGGGCTCAAAGGGTCTTCAAAGACCTTTCAAAGATTGTTTAAATCCCTTTAATAGATCTTTTTCTCTTCTCCTAAATATCACAATTGGTAATGATGAGTTCCTTTGCCGGAATCGCATTATTTGACAAATTACAGGAATAAATTGTTCTCACCTCTTTTATATGGAATTGACTGAAGGTTTTTCGAATCTCTGGCACATCATTGAGAGAGAGAAGAAACTTCCCCTTTAATTGTGCAAGCAGCATAGACATCGTCTGGTAATCCTCCCGCTTAAACAAGTCCTTGCCATAATAATCCTCAAAACCAAAATAAGGTGGATCAAGATAAAACAAGGTATTTGGCCGGTCATAACGCACAATAAAATCAGACCAGTCTAAATGTTCAATGATAACTCTCGCTAAACGGCGGTAAATAAGCTTTAATATACCTTCAAGTTTGAAGGGATTAAACCGTGCACTACGGTCTGTCTCAACTCTAAACGTACGCTCTGCTACTTTCCCACTAAAACTTAAACGCTGCAAATATAAAAACCGCAAAGCCCGTTCTAAATCCGTAAGCGTTTCTGGATTTTGTGTCTGTAAGCGTTCAAACGTCTCACGGCTGCTTATTTGAAACGCTAACAGTTCTATAAAAGGGTGATAATGGCGTTGTAACACCCGAAAAAAATTCACCACATCTCCTGAAAAATCATTGATAATTTCAGTAGATGGAATCAGTTTTCGTCTAAAGAATATTCCACCCATACCAACGAAAGGCTCAGCATAAATGCTATGTGGAATATCTTCAATGATTTTGACAATGGTTTTGGCTAATCTTCTTTTGCCCCCAATATAAGCAGCAGCTGGTGAAATAGGTTCAACAGATTTTAATTTTTCCTTATGAAGTATATCCATTATTTTTTAACACTCTTTCATCTATGTTAATCGTCTTCTCATTGCTTTAAGTGATAAGAAGTGGCTGCGATGTTAAGTTAAGTTGCATCGGACGGGGTTGTCGCTAAACTGTTCCCGTTGGCTTGGGTGACCAGCCCAGCCTCTATTTTTGTCCCTTCCCTTGTCTGGTGCTTCAAGTGTAATTTCTGTGGTGTATCCACTTTGTTTCTCATAGCAGTGGGTGACGGTCGCGGCTTTCCATGGACCATTGATTTGCTCACGAAACCCTTGCAATAAAAGGGTGTGTACGCATTAATCCCATAACCGCTTCACCATGCTTTGGGGATTAGAAAACACAAATTCAGGCAGAATGACCTTTAAGCCCCGTGGTAAAAACACACCATATTTGGCAATCTCTGGATTAGCTTCCAGTGTGGCTTCTAAATAGCCTTTGAGTAAACCAGCTTGCCTCCGGTCTCCTAACACAGCCATGACATGGTGAAAGCAAAGGAGATCGAGGCTCATATCCTCTAGCTCTACAATAACGCGCTTTTTGGGTATCTTCATGGGGTAGGTTCCTCTTGGTAATACCCCATTTGATATTGTCTCTCTTGGTATTGTCCTTGTGGTTTTCCGCCATTAAAAAAGGGCAAGAGCGTAATGGAATAGCGGATGCGCTGTGATTGACTAGAGCGACTGATATAGTCATGGTCTTTATTGATCGTGGTGATTACTACGGGTCCATGGAGAAGGACACTATAGGTGGGGTATCATTGATCCAACGAAGCATCTGGACAGGCTTTGCTCTTCGGATAGTTGTAGTGATGGCATCTATCGCTACCCGGTCCCCAAATTCTTCTGGAAACCAAACTCCATGAATGGTCTTTGCATCATTGCCATAGCCGGTAAATTGCAAACTGGGGGACCTGCCAAAACACTCCATACAAACCCATGAGGCAGAAAGCTCTTCTTCAAAAGATTGGAAATTCAGCCAGTCCACATAAAATTGATGCGGACCTAACATCATCAAAGGATCTCTCATAGGCTCCCTCCCATTGATTGTATCCCTTCCAGCACGTCATCTCTTTCGAAACGTATCATTGCATCTCTCCTACCATTGCGCCCTCCTAGCACTTCATCCCTCCCCTCATTGTGTTCTTTCCAGCACGCCGTCTTTTCCCTTATTCTGTAACCCGTATCATTCTGTCCCGCCATACAGGGCATTAGCGCGTGCCCGTTGAATGGCATGGGCAACCGCACGACCAGTGACAACAGGATCACGGGCGCCATTGACATGCACCGTGACATTTTGATTGTGTGTGATGGTGGAGCGCTCTTTGCCTTTTGCTTCTGTGAAAGGGGAATTTGCACGCCCCGCCCCCGCAAATTGTGCTATGGGCTGGATTGGTGTTTTGCCCCCCAAAAAACTTGGCAAAAACTCTNTGCCTTTTGCTTCTGTGAAAGGGGAATTTGCACGCCCCGCCCCCGCAAATTGTGCTATGGGCTGGATTGGTGTTTTGCCCCCCAAAAAACTTGGCAAAAACTCTCTTACATCAATGGAACCAATCCACCCCTTCATGCGATGGGGCAAAGATTTACAAAAATCTGTCAGTTGTGAGATGGTGCCCATAAAACCATCGACAATCCAACTTGCTAAATCTTCGCCGGCTTGTTCCATACCAGCCTTGGCAGCATCAGAGAGCTTTTCGCGAACAAAAAAACTCTTCAACCATTGCCAAAAATTGGAAAGGCTTTGTTTAGCCCATCCCCAAAAGCTTCTAAATAAGCCGGCATTTCTTTGCCATACCAACTTTGCGACAATTGTACTTCCTTCACAAGCCCCCCATAACGCTGCGCCGTCTTTTCGGCTAAATAAGCCCCATTGCCCCGTGCATCCAAAGCGCCCCCCAACAAACGCGGCAAACTATTCACCACATAAAATAAAATTTCTCTTTGTTGGTCAAACGGCGTATTGCGCAATTCCACCATAAACCGAACACGGCGCACCAAATCTTGTCCCACTTCCATCACCACAATCGACGTCGCATCGCCCGATCTGGCAAGATCAACACCAAAAACATGTTGGCGCCGTCGGTCAAGCCCAATATGAAGAGGTTTTAAGCGCCCCTCACACCAATTAAAAGCAGCTTGACTTCGTTGATAATCCGATTGATTTTTTAAATCATCCACACAAGCAAAACGCAACACTGCAATGTCAGGCGCACAACAATTTTCAATCTGTAAGCGTATTAAAGCAGCCGCTTCTTGATCGGCTGGTATGGCATCTAATTTTTTAAATAGAGTTTCGTAACAGGACCAAGTCCCATTTCACGGCGCTTATTGTGGTGCGTATAGCGAAAAAACCAAGAGCGTGTATTGTCTTTTAGAACATTCAACCATAGCCCTGCCCCATCTCAATAATTTACCCTGTGAAGATGACTTGACGAATGATACTGATAACCAATGAATAGCCCTCACTTAACGCCCCTCTCGTCCACCTCTTAGATCACCTTTAATTTCTGATTTGAGATTTTTTCTTTAATACTTAATTTTTTATTGGAACATAAAAAATTATCTGCATCAATAGCTCTTGCACATATTTACATAACTTGAATCTTGTTGCAAAAGCCCGCTCCACCCTCTGGGGATACCATATATTTTTTAATTACGTGTAGCTTATTCATTTTCCAAGTGTTTTTAAATCCAAGAGAAGGTAGAGATGAACGTGAATTTACAAAACATGTTATTTTTATCAAACTTCTTTTTTAATGCTTTAAATTCAGCTAATTTATACCAAGGAAAATATTAAAATTTAAGTTTCTAATGAATATACTAACAACTTCATAACATTGGCAAAATTATCCGGCGGGCTATTATTAAAAGAATCAGAAAGTTTTTTGTAAATTCTTTTCACAAACATTTTCTTCAATAAAGCCACCTGATTCATCAGCCTTAACTTTAGCAAAGATATAACCAAAGTCTTCTAAAGCTTTAATGCGATAAAGAGTGTGATTATAAAATACATGTGTTTCATTTTTTAAAGCAAATTCTTTTCTTTAAAAAGGTTATAGCCTTCTATCTAACAGCGTTGTTTGCTGTAAAATTCAAATTATCTATCTGCTCAACTAAAGAACTTTTATTGTTTAGCTTTTGTGCTTTTTTCAAAGAGATGTGGGCTTTCAAGAATAAGCTTTTCTCGTGCTTTTTGTAACTGTTTAATGACCTCATCAATCTTTGACGGAGAACAAAAAGATTCTTGGCTATTCAACAAATGCAGCCTCTCCTTTCCCTCATATAAACATTGCATCTGAGATTGAAGTATTCTAACTTCTTGAAAAAAAAGACGCCCTGTTTCCTTAAAACCATTATTAAGTGCAAAAAGTTGATCAGAAATGGATAGCAGAATTTGTTTTAAAAAACGCTCATTTTCTTGGCGTTTACGATATTCTAAAATAAGAGCATGGCTTATCTCATCTAACTGTTTTTTTGTAGAATCAATTTGACGCAATAAATTTGGTTTTTCCCCCATATCACCTTTTCTCACCTTCACAAGCATAGCATGAATGTCTAACAACTTAATTGCGGAATGAGATAAATAATCAACAACTGTAGGCGTATTAACATAGCGTTTCCGTGTGATCATCACAAACTCACCTAATGACTGTTTTTTACATTCATCCCGCTATTTATTTTTCATTTTACAAAACCATTCTAAAGAAAGTGCTAAAAAACATTACCTCCAATACATTATTTGATGGAGCTCCTTCTCTCTTTTCACTATCAACGTGGAATCCGTGGAGAGAGAAAACGTACAGGTGTATAAAGGATAAGATGTGTTGTTTTCTCCAACACACTACTACCATCAGCAAGAAGGGCTTGACTAGGTGACAATTCTGTACCTTGCATAATTGTGGAAGCTAAAGAACCTTCTCGAGAAAGAGCCATCAACGTTGGTGAAGATGCAAAGACATTGTGTGCTCCCCCATCCACATGAGAGAAATCAAGAACAGCTATTCCATTTTTACGCAACATTTCAATATCTGAGCCATCGCCCACACGATGATGTCCACCCGTAAGACGTCCTGAAACCGCGAGAGCTTTATCCGTTCTGGATACTAAAATAGCTGTTGGCTGCGGGAGTTTTTTTATATCATTAAGTTGGCGCTCAAATACATCAACATCAATATCGGGTGCAGCCATTAATAAACTTGTAATACGACGAATAGGCCTATATTTTCCCTGTAAAGCTAATGTTCTAAATGCTTCCATTATAACAAAATTGCCCATAGAATGTGCAATAACCGAAATTTGATCAGCATTGGTTTCACTAATAAGCGTTAAAAGCTCTATCAATCCGTCACGGGCAAAATTAGCACTATCACGATCATAAATATAAAGAGGAACAGATCCGGCAGAAGGCCAAGAATAATGCACAGCGACAACATTTAAAGAATAATCGTGTGTAAACTGTGCTGTACGAAATGTACCATCTGCAAAATTATTATTATACCCATGGATAAAAAGAAAAATTTCTCTTTTTCCTTTTGGCTTTTTTGCTAAAGCAGCATTTAATTGCTGTTTAAACTGTTCTTTATTATCGTATTTTTGCAATGCTACTGCTGCAAAATACTTATCATGTGTAGGTTTATACGCATTTATTTCAACAACTCCCTTTACATGTTGCTGAGGAATTCCTACGTCAACGCGATTATAATGAACTTTATTTGATCGCTCTGCACCATAAGGTTGAGCGTAATTATTTTGCATCATACGACTTGTTGCAACATACACTGGAACGATGGCTTTTGGAGAAACTGGTTTCCCTCCAACTTCCCTTTCTACGGCAGTCATAGAAGGTGTTGCATGCACCCCATGCCAAAGTACAGCACGTGAATCACTACATGCTGGCAATAAAGAAATACAAATAAGAAGTGTTAAATATCTCAGAATCATTATACTTCTCACTGCAATTTCACCCCACCTTATAAAAATATAACATTTCAAATGCATAGATAAAGTAATAAAAAACGAAACATTCTTAGAAACACACCAACAAATAACATACAAAAAAGATTTTTCTATAATACGTATAAATCCCCTCTCTCTAACATAACTTCATCTCATTATAGAGAGACTCACTGCTAACTGGTGCGGTCGAGAAGACTCGAACTTCCACGGGTTGCCCCACAGCGACCTCAACGCTGCGCGTCTACCAATTCCGCCACGACCGCACGTGGAAAGAAAAAACCTTGGTTTTTAGCCTTTAACAAATCATAAAGAAAGGTACAAGCCAATTTTCTTTTTCTCATAATTTATTTTATTCAGACGACTTATAACTTAATAGAGATTACGAGAAATATGGGCTCTACTATGACCTTTGAACCATCATCATAAAATGTGTTTGTGCCGCTTGATCTTTTTCATAATAACCATGAAAGTTTTTTGTAATTGTTGTAGAGCCCTGTTTTTGGATTCCTCTCATAGCCATACACATGTGCTCAGCCTCAATCAATACTGCTAAACCATGAGGCTTCAGATACGTTTTTAACGCGTGAGCCACTTGCGCTGTCATAGCTTCTTGAGTTTGTAAACGACGAGAAAAAATATCTACAACACGTACAATTTTTGAAAGACCAACAATTTTCTCATTAGGAAGATATGCTATATGTGCTTTCCCAATAATTGGGATCATATGATGCTCACAGTGTGAATAAAAAGGTATATTCTTTACGATTACGGATTCATTATATCCTGAAACCTCTTCAAAAACTGTACCTAAGGTTTCTTTAACAGATTGACTATAACCATTAAAAAGCTCGCGATATGCCTTGGCTATACGTTTTGGAGTATCTAAAAGCCCTTCTCTATTTGGATTTTCCCCTATCCATAAGAGTAATGTACGAATCGCTTCTTCCACCTCTTCAATACTCGGACGCTTTTCTTCAGATAAATTTGCGTCTTCTTTAACAACATTACGCATTCAAAAACTCCAAGCTTACTCTATACAAAGCATTTGCTCCATACCTATTTCATTTTGTATAATCTCTATATAAGCGAATTAAAAGTTTAAACAATCACGACTCTCAAAATTTCAGGCAATAGTGCATGATTGATAATATCTATAATGATAAAATACTTAAATATGCTGCACATATAGGCAAAATTGGGCGTCTTAATAATCCTGATGCAACATCAAGAAAACATGCACATCTTTGTGGCTCGACAATCACTGTAGATTTAAAAGTGGAAAATGGTATTATTACGGATTTTGCTCACGAAATACATGCATGTGTGCTAGGGCAAGCTTCGGCTTCACTTTTAGCATCTCATATCATCGGACAAACAACACAAGATCTTAAAATATTGCGTGAAGTTATCTACAAAATGCTAACGCAAAATGGTCCTTCTCCTCAAGCTCCATTTGAGGATTTTTCTTGCTTACAGCCCATTAAAGACTATAAAGTGCGCCATACAGCAACACTACTACCCTTTGATGCAACGATAGACTGCATTCAACAAATTGAAGAAAAATAAATGTTCAAATCACAATCTCAACAAAAAAAATTGACTCGAAATTACACAGGCACTTGGCAAAAAACACCCGGACGATTATTGGGAATTTTCTTAATACGTTTCTATCAAATAACACTTTCGAGCCTTATAGGCAATCAGTGTCGCCATGCCCCGACTTGTTCAGAATATATATATGAAGCGATTGCACGCCATGGGCTTTGGGCTGGTGCATGGATGGGACTCTTTCGTATCATGCGTTGTGGGCCCTTTGGAACAGATGGCTTTGATCCAGTACCTATTTCGCTTGGAAATTCTTGCTGTTTTTATAAACCTTGGCGTTACTGGAAAATTTCTGACAAACACAACAAATAATCCTTTTCTTTTTTCATATGTATTGATAAAAAATCAGTCTATAAGCTTTTTACTCAATTTTCACGAAACCATCCGCAATCGTTAGCGGAATTGGATTAAAAGGGTGTTTTTATGTCTTGCTCTATTTCTCTTTTTTTTCCCGATGGTTCAAAACGTAATTACCCCGCCGAAATGACAGGCTTGGAATTAGCAGAATCTATTTCTAAATCACTTGCAAAAAAAGCAGTCGCCTATAGTCTTAATGGTATCACGCGAGACTTATCGGATCCATTGGGACAATCTGGTCAAGTAGAGATTATTACCCGAGAAGATTCACGCGCTCTTGAGCTCATAAGGCATGATTGCGCCCATGTCCTTGCTGAAGCAGTACAAGAACTCTTTCCTGAAACGCAAGTAACAATAGGTCCTGTTATTGAGAATGGATTCTATTATGATTTTGCACGCCAACAACCTTTTACATTAGATGATCTCACTGTTATTGAAAAGAAAATGCGTGAAATTATCCAACGCAATAAACCTATTAGAAAAGAAATTTGGTCTCGTGAAAAAGCGAGAAAAATTTTTTCTGAGAAAAAGGAATTTTATAAAGTTGAACTTATTGATAGCATTCCTGAAAATCAAGATTTAAAAGTTTATTATCAAGGGGAGTGGTTTGATCTTTGTCGCGGACCGCACATGCAATCTACAGGGCAAATTGGGAATGCTTTCAAATTAATGAAAGTTGCAGGAGCTTATTGGCGTGGCGATGCCAATAATCCAATGCTCACGAGAATTTATGGAACAGCATTTGCAAATGAAAATGACTTAAAAGCCTACCTCCATATGCTAGAAGAAGCTGAAAAACGTGATCATCGCCGCTTGGGACGTGAGATGGACTTATTTCACTTTCAAGAAGAAGGGCCAGGAATGATTTTTTGGCACAAAAAAGGTTGGAAAATGTTCCAAAATTTAATCAGCTATATGCGTAGACGCCTTGATGATCATCAATATGCTGAAGTTAATGCACCACAAGTTCTCGATAGGTCACTCTGGGAAATATCTGGTCATTGGGGCTGGTATAAGGAGAATATGTTCAAAGTAATTCCAGCAGCAGAAGATTCAGATCATGGGAATGTTTATGCCCTTAAACCAATGAATTGCCCTGGTCATGTTCAAATTTTTAAACATGGTTTAAAATCTTATCGTGATTTGCCTATTAGACTTGCTGAATTTGGACTTGTTCATCGTTATGAGCCTTCAGGCTCTTTACATGGTCTTATGCGTGTGCGTGGTTTTACACAAGATGATGCGCATATTTTTTGTACTGATGAACAATTAGCCGATGAATGTCTCAGTATTAATGATCTTATTTTATCAACTTATGCTGATTTTGGTTTTAAAGAAATTAGTCTTAAGCTTTCAACACGTCCAGAAAAACGAGTTGGATCTGATGCATTATGGGATCATGCAGAAAGTATCATGGAATCTGTCCTTAAAACGATTGAAACAAAATTTGCAGGACAAATCAAAACAAGCATCCTTCCGGGTGAAGGAGCATTTTATGGTCCAAAATTTGAATATACATTAAAGGATGCTATCGGTCGTGAATGGCAATGTGGAACAACACAAATAGACTTTAATCTTCCTGAACGTTTTGGTGCATTCTATATTGATAAAGATTCAGAAAAACGTCAACCTGTTATGATCCACCGTGCTATTTTTGGATCAATGGAGCGTTTTCTTGGTATATTAATCGAAAATTTTGCTGGACATATGCCACTTTGGCTTTCTCCTGAACAAATTGTTGTTGCAACAATTACATCCGAAGCAAATGAATATGCCAAAAAAATAACAGCAAAACTTAAAGCTATTGGGCTTTCCGCAACAATAGATCTCCGCAATGAAAAAATTAACTATAAAATACGAGAACATTCTTTACAAAAAGTCCCCGTAATTTTGGTATGTGGCAAACGTGAAGCTGAAACAAACAGCGTAAATATGCGCCGCTTAGGAAGTACAAATCAAACCCTTTTATCTGTAGAAGATGCAATTAAACAACTCTCAAATGAGGCAACACCTCCAGATTTGCAACGTGTAATAAATGCATAATATCACAGAAGATGGTAATACGTTAATTTTTTTACTATAAATCTTCAATTTTTGTACAAAATGAAATAATTTGATATTGTAGTGTTTTTGTTTCATGCACAACTACCTATCACCAGAAAGAATCGCGTGCTCTCTCTACAAGGTGGTTTGGTGAAAAAGTTGAATGTAAGCTATGAGCTGTTTAAATGCAAACAACATAGACAATTGAATATTAATAATAACATTAATCTTTTACTTTTATAATGAAAAGATGCTGCTACTATCATGGATAGATCATTACGATAATTATAGCAACATCAAGCAAGAAGGCTGAAAACAAGATTATATTTATTAATAAAAAATATGTAAAATTAGCTGAACAATGATATGTCTTATTCGTAAGATAAGCTCTTATAAAAAGACAAGATATTGATTTATAATGGTAATATATCGTTATTCATATTAAATAAGGTTTCGAATATCATAAGCTTCTCTCGTTTTAAATATGTTTATGTTGAATCTATCAAAATCATTTGCTTGCACGAAACAAGCAGAATGAGTGTGTGGATAAAAGTTATTGAGAAAGAACTTTTAAAATGCCCACAATGAACCGCCTAAAGTGCTAAGGATTGTTGCAATCATTGAGGACCGACTATAACTATAATGATGATGCTGACTTGCTTCTTTATAAATGTAAAAATAGCAGTACTCAACGAGTTTACCATTAATCATTCACAAGGCATTATAGTAAAATAAGATTAAGAAGCCTTAAGAAACATCTCTTTAAAACAAGCACATGAATTGGTAAGCCAATGGCATTATACATCCCGCAATCTACACTGATGAGATATTGCCTTAATTTTTATAAAGCTAAATCAAAGAAAAATGGCAAAACTCAGCGTTTATTCTTTCTCCTCTTCATATTTTACCAAATTAAAAACTCTTATAAAAAACTCGTTAAATATACATATACGATACATGACCACTCGTTGAACGTATTAAACTCTGAGCATATCCATAAAACGTCTAAATATCTACGAAACACATATAAAATAAAAAAATATTATTATTATCGTGCTCTATCAAGAACACGCTTACATTCAATGAGTTCAAACAGAATCTCTTGTAACAATGCTTTATCAGTTTTATCTTTGTAAAGATTCACAGAACCGACAGATGTTTCTCCTTCATTCCTCATGAAACTCAAAAGCCCAAAAGAAGATTTCTTAGGCTTATTACTAGCATTTTCAGAAGTTTGTCCTGCATGTTTCTTTTCTATGACCACATTCATAGCATCAAGATCACCATTACCAAATGCAGTCACAAAAGCAACACCATTTTCTTTCAAAAGGCGTTGCACACCTTTTATCGTATAACCCTGATCATATAGTAACTGCTTAATACCATTGAGCAAATCAACATCGACAGGGCGATAATAGCGCCTTCCTCCCCCACGTTTCATTGGTTTAATCTGCCTAAAACGTGTTTCCCAGAATCTTAAGACATGCTGCGGAAGCTCCAATAACTCCGCTACTTCGCTAATTGTGCGAAAAGCATCAGAGCTTTTATCCATTTTGCAACACCTTATTTAAAACAAAATAAATTACTTCACAATGACTCATTCTGTCTCAATTTCTCAACAAGATTAGTCAAAAATAAGACCATCATTGACAACTTACTCAACAGTCTTTTTCTAAAAAACAAAGACCCTTATTTTATACATTTTTTTAACAAATACCAAACATACCATGGCATTTATTTATGAGATATCATTTTTTCTGTTTTGCACGATGCGAATCTAAAATTCTCTGTTTAAGGACATTGGCAGCCTTAAACGTCACAACACGTCGCGGCGGAATAGGTGCTTCAACACCTGTTTTTGGATTGCGTCCAACACGTTCATTTTTACTGCGAACCTGAAAAGTTGCAAAAGAAGATAATTTAACCGCTTCACCTCTTACAAGTGAGTTGCAAATCTCATCCAAAACCAATTCGACTAAAGCTGCTGATTCAGTATGTGACAAGCCCACTCTTTTACAAACTACGCTCGCTAAATCTGCACGCGTTACTGTCTTACTTGTCATTATAACCACCTATTAAAATATTTAAAATTACAAAATGACTTATACGTTTTCTTGAAATATGGTCAAGTAGCCATAATTTACCAACGAATAAGAATTGCTCCCCATGTAAATCCACCTCCCATGGCTTCTAACATGATAAGATCTCCTTCTTTTATTTTTCCATCGCAAACAGCTGTTGTTAAAGCCAACGGAACTGATGCGGCAGACGTATTACCATGTTGATCAACGGTAATCACAACTTTATCTAGTGAAATTCCCAACTTTTTAGCAGATGCTTCAATAATGCGCTTATTAGCCTGATGAGGTACAAACCAATCTAGTTGTGAAGAATCCATACCTGCAGCTGCAAAACAATCATCAACCACATCCGTTATCATACCAACAGCATATTTAAAAACTTCTCGTCCTTCCATACGCAAATAGCCTGTCGTTTGTGTTGTTGAAGGTCCACCATCAACATATAGCTTATCTATATAAGCACCATTAGAGCGCAGTTTTGCAGACAATATACCACGCTCAAAAGCAATAGTCCCCTCAATTTCTTGAGCTTCCAAAATAGCGGCACCCGCACCATCACCAAACAAAACACATGTCGTACGATCTTCCCAATCTAAAATTCGAGAAAATGTATCGGATCCAATAACTAAAATTCTTTTAGCCGCTCCACATCGTAAATAAGAATCTCCTGTTGTTAAAGAAAAAATAAAACCAGAACAAACAGCTTGAATATCAAAAGCAAATCCATGGCTCATTCCCAAAGCATGCTGAATTTCAACAGCAGAAGCAGGAAAAGTACGATTCGGGGTGGACGTTGCTAAAATAATACAATCAATGTCTTTTATTGTAAGACCAGCATTTATAAGGGCGGCTTGCGCAGCCTCAACTCCTAAAGAAACAGTTGTTTCATTTTCACTGGCAATATAACGTTGGCGTATTCCTGTACGCTGAACAATCCATGAATCTGACGTTTCAACAAACTTTGCAATCTCATCATTTGATAAACTTCTTTTTGGCAAAGCACTTCCTACACCACGTATAATTGAGCGAATCATTCAGCTCTTACCTTTTCTTCAAATTTTTCATTTCTATTATAAGAGCTTATCATAAGGACTCTCCATTCATCACCACTTCATCTTCTTGGTCAAGAAGTGTTTCTTTATTCTCATGAAACCGCCGTAAATCAGCCGTTATTTTTTTTAAAAGTCCATTATTAACCATTTCATAACCAACGCGGATAGCAGAAGCAAAACCATTAGCATTGGCACTGCCATGACTTTTTATAACAACACCATTCAAACCTAAAAGCACTCCTCCATTCACCCTATCGGGATCCATTTTATGTTTCAGTATACGAAAAGCACCTCGCGATAAAAAATAACCAAGAGATGTTAAAAAAGAACTGCGCAGTGCAGAGTTTAAAATCTCCCCTATCTGTCGCGCAGTTCCTTCTGCGGTTTTTAAAGCAATATTACCAGAAAACCCCTCTGTCACAACAACATCGACCGTTCCTTTTCCAATGTCATTGCCCTCAACAAATCCTTTATATTCCAATCCTTCTAATTGCACTTCACGCAATATCATTCCTGCTTTTTTTATTTCATAAAGTCCTTTAACCTCTTCCACCCCCACATTTAAAAGCCCAACACTTGGTCTTTCAGTGTGATATAAAGCGCGAAACATACCCGCTCCCATAACCGCCAAATCAACCAACTGACTAGCCGAGGCACCTATTGTTGCTCCAATATCTAAAACGATACTCTCACTGCGCAGTGTTGGCCAGATACCCGCAATACCAGGACGCTCAGCCTCTGCAAGCATTTTCAAACAAAAATACGACATGGCCATAAGTGCACCCGTATTACCAGCAGAAATGCAAGCATCAGCTTCACCATTTTTTACCGCTTCAATGGCGTACCACATTGATGATTTACCACGTCCATTACGAAGTGCTTGGCTTGGCTTTTCATCCATGCGTGTATAACTTTCTGTAGGGCAAAAGCGCGATACAGAATCCAAACAGGGATATTTTTTTAAAACCGGACGAACAGCCTCCTCTACTCCATAAAACAGAAAATAAATATTTGATAAATATTTTTGTACAATTGCTGCTCCTGCAATAGCTGCTTCTGGACCGTAATCACCGCCCATGACATCCACAGAAATTCTAATCACGCTTGCATATCCCACATCTTTTCATTTTTAAATACATATTATGATTTTTGGCTCCTGAACACTCACACAGCACATCTTGCGAAAATATCGCTCCGCAGAAATGCCGTTTAGCATACAAATAGATATTTTTTGTATGTTTTTACAATCACTTCCAATTTTTCAAAACAGAAAATGGAGAGAATTTTTGCTCTGCTTCTTCTAAATTTTCAACCATATTCATCTGTATCCCCTCTTTACGTGGATAATGATTAATAGACAACTCAAAAAACTCTTCCATGATTGCACCAATATCAATTTTATCATCATAAAACACTTCAGGAGTATCAAGCCCCTCCACATCTAAAAACAATTCTCCTGTATCCTCTGATATTTTAGGCTTCATCAAATTTGAATCTTCAGGAACAAAAACAACCTCAATATTTTCACAAAGGATATTTTCTAATGGTTCTAATGTAACAACACATAACTGCAGTATACGCGCTTGCAATAGACCTTTTATACGCACTCCGCGTTTTTTCCACGGGAAAATATGGAATTTTCCCTCACAAGATTTTACTTCAATTAAATTATGGTTCTGAGCTAAATGTGTACATTCTTTTTTATTTGCACAAAGATGAACCCTTATACCTTTAGCAGGTAGAGAACGTACGGATATTGGATAAGCCAAAGCAAATGTCATTTGAGGAACATTTTGAACATTCATTGACAACTCCCAAACATAAAAACGCATAAAGCACTGTGTTTTTATTTATCTCAAGTATTTATGCATTTTTTTCTTTTCTAAAGAAATTCTATATGGCATAATTTGCTTTATAACAAGGAAACTCAGTGTAAGCTACGGTAGATTAAGTTAAAATTAGAAAAAACTTGAGGTTGCCTTCTTGTCCTACATCTCAGTATAAAAAGGAGATATCATTGTTTCAAATGCCTCACATAATAGCCTTAATCAAACGTAAATTATTAATTGGTCTATCAATAGCAAGCATAGGAATGCTTGCTGGGTGTAGTCTTCTTGATTCTTCAGGTTCGAGCCAAATTTATAGAGAGGGCTATGTTCTTGATAAAAATGCTTTAAGTTCTATCTCTATTGGCTCAAGTCAAGAGCAAGTTCTTTTAACTTTAGGGACCCCTTCATTAAAAACAAAATATGATAATGAAGTTTTTTATTACATCTCACAGACACGTTATCGTGGGATGCAGTTTATGAAAACAAAGATTATTGATCGCAAAGTTTTAGCCATTTACTTCAATAAAAATAATCAGGTTGCAAAAGTTGCAAATTACGGATTACAAGACGGTCAAGTGTTTGATTTTATTACAAAAACAACGCCAACTGTAACAAAAGAACATCCTTTCTTAATTCAAATTATAAAAGGCCCTGCGAATTTGCCACGCCATAACTAAATCATATAGTCTACATACCGTTTCAATATTATAGGTCTGATACTATCAGACCTATAATAGGGGAATTTGTAGCTCTTAGAGGCGAACTTTTTTTGCCATACTGTCGAGAACTGCATTAACAAGTTTCGGTTCATCACCTTCAAAAAACGCCTTTGCTATGTCAACATATTCATTCATGACAACCGCAACGGGGACATCTTTACGGTTGATCAACTCCCATAAACCTGCTCGTAAAATTGCTCGCAATATAGAATCAAGACGTGAAAGAGACCACTCTGCTGAAAGCTGTTGATGAAGCAGAGGATCAAGCTGCTTTTGATCTTTTACAACACCCGTTATAATCGCCAAAAACCATTGAAAATCAGCTTCAAGATACTGCTCTCCATCAATATCTTTTCCCAAGCGATAAGCCTCATACTCAGCTGCCGTTTCCAACACCCCCGAACCCACGATATCCATTTGATAGAGTGCTTGAACTGCAGCGAGTCTTGCTGCTCCACGTTTATTGGCTGAACGCGGAAAATGTCTGCTTTTTATATCAGCCATATTTAACGATTATCTCCAAATCTCTTTTTTAGAGCGATCATACATAAAGCAGCTTCAGCCGCAAAACCACCTTTATTTTTATCATCTAGTTTTGCACGCACCCATGCTTGTTCTTCATTTTCAACAGTCAAAATACCATTTCCAATAGCCAAGTGCTGATGAACAGTTAAATCCATCAATGCACGACAAGAATCATTAGCAACAATTTCAAAATGATATGTTTCACCCCGAATAACACAACCAAGAGCAACATAACCATCATACGATATCTTATTTTTTTCAGCAAAAGCTATTGCACTTGGTATTTCTAATGCTCCAGGAACCGTTACAACATCATAACTTGCTTCAGCTTTTTGCAAAGTATTCACTGCACCTCTCAAAAGCGCATCAGAAATCCCCTCATAAAAACGTGCTTCAACAATCAATACGTGAGGCTTTTTACGTATCTCTTTCATCATAATGGAATTCCACAAAAAACGAATCAAAAAAATCAGGGTTATAAAGCATAAAATTCTGAAAACGATCAAGAAAGTTTTGGCTTATTCATCTTCTCTTTTTAAAGCTAAAATTTTTGCAGCATAACGAGCAAGTTGATCAATTTCCAAATTGACCCGATCTCCAATTTTAGCTTGTCCCCACGTTGTCATTTCGAGTGTATGGCGAATAATAAGAACATCAAAAACACAGTCCTCAACACCATTAACAGTTAAAGATGTCCCATTAAGAGCAATAGATCCCTTATTAACAATGAACGGCATAAATTGTCTTGAAACTTTTAAATAAAAACGAATTGCATCCCCTTCATTTTTTTGATCAATGATTTCAGCCAAACCATCAATATGACCAGAAACCAAATGTCCTCCCATTTCATCACCCAATCGAAGCGAACGTTCCAAATTAACAAAAGTTCCTTTTATCCATTGTGCAAGATTCGTTAAACGTAATGTTTCTTCCCACGCCTCGACAACAAACCAATTGGAATCTTCTTGTTTTAATCCTCGTTCTACAATTGTCAGACAAATTCCTGAACAAGCAATTGACGCGCCAATTGCTAAGCTTTCTATAGCATAGCGGGTAGAAATCTTTAAACGCATCCCCTGCTTTAAAGGTTGAACATCTTCAACACAACCAATATCCGTTATAATTCCTGTGAACATAATGTCTTACGTCTCCACTTATAAAAACGGTCATTTCCAAACATTCTTGTCTCAATCTCATGAAACTGCGAGAGATAATTTCCAAAATGAGGGGCTTCAATACGATTTTTGCCTAAAACAATGGGGGTATGAAAACATATCAAATGATCAACACAACCAGCATTCAAAAATTTTTCCCCTGTCTTGACGCCCCCTTCCAATAAAACACTATTAATCCCATGTTTATAAAGCATCTGTAAAAGAGCAAAGGGTTCTACACAACCATTGTTCATCTCGACCGAATAAACAGACACACCATATTGCTCCAATGCATTTTTTTTGCTTTTCTTTGAAAGATCCACATCACAAATAACCCATGTAGGAATTTTTATGGCTGTTTGGACAACTTTTGCATCAAGGGGGATAGATAAATCTGCATCCAAAATAATACGAATTGGTGAGCGCATCTCCATCCCTGGCAAGCGGCAATTGAGTTGTGGATCATCTGCTAATATAGTACCAATACCAACGAGGATAGCATTATTTTGAGCACGTAGAATATGCGTATGGGCATGAGAAAGTGTTCCACTAATTTTTACGCTGCCCTTCTCTCTTTTTCCAACACCATTATCGGCAGAAATTGCCATTTTAAAAGTAACCGCACAGCGTTGTATCTTCCTTATGCACCAATGCGTCCATAAGGATTCAAAAGCCTCTTCAGCTAAAATGCCCTCAACCACTTCAATACCCGCCGCTCGTAAAAGAGCAATACCATGACCATCAACACGCTTGTCACAATCAGTCAGCGCAACAACAACTCGAGAAACACCTGAATCAATAAGTGCATTCACACATGGCGAAGTTTTTCCATAATGCGCACAAGGTTCTAAAGTAACGTAAGCAGTCGCTCCTTGAGCCAAAGAACCTGCCATGTGTAAAGCTTGCACTTCCGCATGAGGACTCCCATGAATAGCTGTTACGCCATAGCCAACAATAAAAGCTCCCGCACCATTATCGTTTTGCACAATTAACGTACCAACAGAAGGATTCCCACCTGTAAGACCGACATGACGTTCTGCTAAACGAATAGCTGCAGCCATAAACCGTTCATCTTGCACTTTTTTATTCATCAAAACGAGATTCTGTATCCGCGATACCCTTTGACAATTCATCTATAACATCGTGAAAATCGCTTGCATTACGAAAATCTCGATACACAGAAGCAAAACGAATATAAGCAATATCATCAATTCTCTTCAATGCTTCCATCACAAGACGTCCAATTTTTTCTGAAGAAATCTCTGGTTCTCCCAAACTTTCAAGCTGACGTACAATGCCAGAAATTGCTCGTTCAATATGATCAGGATCAATATTGCGCTTACGTACAGCCACATCAACTGATCGCATTAACTTATCACGATCGAAGGGTTCACATCGTCCACTTTTTTTAGCAACCAAGAGCTCGCGCAACTGAACACGTTCAAAAGTTGTAAAACGACCACCACAAACGGAACACACACGACGGCGGCGAATCACTGCCCCCTCTTCTGCTGGACGTGAGTCTTTAACCTGTGTATCCTCATATTGGCAGTAAGGACAGCGCATCCTTTGTATCCTTAACGAGTGCTAAGATAAGAGTAAAGAGGAAATTGATTCGTTATATCTTTTACCTTTTTCTCAACAGCCATTTCAACAGCATGATTATCTTCATCACTTTTTGCGCTCCGAAGACCATCAAGAACTTCTGAAATCAGATGACCAACTTGAATAAACTCTTTTTCTAAAAAACCACGCGTTGTGGTAGCAGGTGATCCCAAACGAATTCCCGATGTTATAGATGGCGTTTCAGAATCAAAAGGAATACCATTTTTATTGCAGGTAATATGAGCGCGTCCCAAAGCCAATTCAGCACGTTTACCTGTTAGATTTTTGGAACGTAAATCAACCAACAACAAATGATTATCTGTACCACCAGAAACAATATTAAAACCATTACTCTGTAATGTTTTTGCTAAAGTTTTCGCATTAGCGACAACATTGGCACTGTAACTCTTGAAAGAGGGACGCAAAGCCTCCTCAAACGCAACAGCCTTTGCGGCAATCACATGCATTAAAGGACCACCCTGAAGACCAGGAAAAATTGCAGAATTAATTTTTTTGGATAAAGCCTCATCATTTGTCAATATTAAACCACCACGAGGACCTCGAAGCGACTTATGTGTTGTTGTTGTTACAATATGCGCATGTGGAACAGGTGAAGGATGCACGCCACCAGCAACAAGACCAGCAATATGAGACATATCAACGAGTAGATGAGCACCAATCTCATCTGCAATTTCACGGAATCGCTTCCAGTCCCATAGCCGTGGATAAGATGAACCACCCGCTATAATAAGTTTGGGCTTACGCTCTTTTGCCAGCTGCTCAACTTCATCCATATCAATAATCTGATCTTCTCTACGTACACCATAGGAAACAACATCAAACCATTTTCCTGACATATTAACAGATGAACCATGCGTAAGGTGACCACCAGCATTTAAATCTAATCCCATAAATGTGTCATTAGGCTTCAGTAAAGCTAAAAAGACAGCTTGATTCATTTGGCTACCAGAATTAGGCTGTACATTCGCAAAAGCAGCACCGAAAAGCTGTTTTGCCCTTTCAATGGCTAAATCTTCAACGACATCAACAAATTGACATCCACCATAGTAGCGGTTTCTTGGATAACCTTCTGCATACTTATTAGTTAAAACAGACCCCTGCGCTTCAAGAACCGCTCTTGAAACAATGTTCTCTGAAGCAATCAGTTCAATTTCATGTTGTTGACGCTCAAACTCCCCTCTAATTGCATCAAAAATTGCACCATCAACAGTTTGTAAACTATCATTAAAAAAGCGCTTTTGTGCGTCATTTTCTTGCTGAGTCATAAAACACATTCCTAACATAAAAAAATAAAGTCAAGAAACGATAACACAGCAAACCATGCAAACCAAACATTTTAAACTACTTACACTCAAAAATAATGAAGCAAATATTTATCTTATTCTTTGTTATAAAAACAGCGAAAAACTTCCCTCTCAAGAATGGTAAAAAATGAGATTACATTTCTTTTTTTACACTCTTAATTTGTTTACACCTTTTACAAAAAATATCTATAATCTAAAGAAATTCAATAATTTAATGATTAGAAATAATTTATAATGTGAAAAGCTGAATATAATAGGCAAAGTTAATACGAAGGCAAATAAGAATGCTAACCAAAGTTTTTATTGATGGTGAACATGGCACAACCGGACTACAAATACAAAAACGCTTAGAAAGGCGTACAGATTTAAAACTACTCTCTCTAGCTCATAAAGATCGCCATAATGTTCATCTGCGACAAGACTATCTTAATCAAGCCGATATTGCTATTTTGTGTCTTCCAGATGATGCTGCACGCGAAACAGTTCATTGGCTTAAAAAAAATAAAAACATTAGGATTATTGATAGCTCGACAGCCCACCGTATTGCACCAGACTGGGTTTACGGTTTTCCTGAAATGACAGCAGGACAAAGAAAGCGCATCCAAGCTGCACATTATGTAACCAATCCCGGATGCTACCCTACCGGGGCCATTAGTTTGATTCGCCCCCTCCGTGAAGCAGGACTACTAGACGCCTATTATCCCATCTCGATTAATGCAATCTCCGGCTATACTGGTGGTGGGAAACAGTTGATTTTACAAATGGAAAATCAATCTCAACAAAATATTCAGGACAATTATTTTATCTATGGTCTTAATCTTGAACACAAACATGTGCCAGAAATCAAAATCTATGGACAAATCAATCAAACCCCACTTTTTATACCAAGTGTGGGTCGTTTTTCTCAGGGAATGATTGTGAATCTTCCTCTGCACCGCCATTTATTCACAAAATCAGCAAACTGTTCTGATTTGCGCGAAATTCTCGCAAACCATTACGATGGACAAAATACCATTTTAGTTGCATCACAAGAAGAAACTGCTTCACTTCAAAGACTTAATCCAGAGTGTTTAGCCAATAAAGATGATATGAAACTGTTCGTATTTGGAAATGATCGTGAAGGTATTTTTAATCTCAGCGCCATATTCGATAATTTAGGAAAAGGCGCATCAGCTGCGGCTATACAAAACCTCGATTTAATGCTTTCAAGCGACTAAACCTCCTTAAACACAAACTTTTATTCAACAACGCGATATGCCCCTTTTGTTGCTCGCCAGTGCGCAACCGCAAAACATAACACTGCTAGTGCCATACTTTGATGAATGAGCCCTAAACTTATCGGAACCTCATGTAACAGTGTTAAGATACCCAAGAGTGCTTGGATAATAATCATAACACAGATAAGAAATGCACGACGAGAATGAGTTGAATGTGGAACATTTTTTTGTACATAGAAAGCATGAACAACTGAGACAATAAATAAAAAATAAGAAAAAAACCGATGAATAAATTGAACCATTAAGGAATTTTCGAATAAATTGAGCCAAACAGGACGATGCTGCAACAATCCATCAGGAATAATCTGCCCATCCATAAGCGGCCATGTATTATAGACTTTTCCAGCATGAAGCCCTGCAACCAAAGCTCCGAAATAAATCTCTATCAAGACGAGAATAACAAGCCAAGCCGCAAAATATTGCACCTTTTGATTTGCTGGCTTTTCTGAGTATTCTGCAAGTCCTCGAGATAAATAAGTAACAAAAACAATAACAAAACATGCCGTTATAAGATGAAATGCCAAACGATATTGGCTCACACTTGTTAAATTACTTTGCCCAATCCCTGAAGCAACCATCCACCAACCAATAAAGCCTTGAAAGGCGATAAGAATAGGCACGACAATAAGCGGAAGTAAGATATTTTTTTCAACACGCTTAGTCGCCCAAAACCAAATGAGCCCCAATAAAGCAACAAGACCAACAAGACGCCCAAGAAAACGATGCGCCCATTCCCACCAAAAAATGACCTTAAAAGCACTTAAAGTCATATCAGGATTAAGCAGCTTATACTGTGCTATCTGTTGATATTTTAAAAATTCCTCTTGCCATTGATCCGCACCAATCGGTGGAATAACGCCATGTATTGGCTTCCATTCCGTTATAGATAATCCTGATCCCGTCAAACGAGTAGCGCCACCCACTAAGACAATTGCCAAACAAAGCAATAAAATAGAGTAAAGCCACACCTGTATTTGTTTTCTATTTTTCTTTTGCACAGGTGTTAAAATGCTATTGTTTAATCTCTTTACTGCCATCTCTGATTGCCCCACGCTTCTCTCCAACTAAAATGCATTTTAAAATTTAAACATTAACTCTTTGTCTATTTTAGTATGTACTACAACTTTAGCAAAAAACAAGCATACCACTATAACATGCGATACATATTTCTTTTTTTACGAAGCTTATGATGCAACAATGCGATAAACAGTCTTTGGAAAGCTGTCTACCATCCGCATCATCCATTCTTGTTCATTAAGAACAGTATTACAAATATAATAGTCTGTTAGCTCTGCAAATTGCTCAAATCCATATTTTGGTTCACTTGCCATCTCTAGGATGATAAAATCATATTCTTTTTTAAATTCTTGTAATATATGAGAAATATCATTTGAAAAATCTTGTGCAGAAATAGCACTTGTTAACCCCTGAGGAAGAATATCAACCCCCGTATCATAATCACGGTAAATAACATCATGCAACTTGGCATTGCCCGTTAAAATATCACTCAGTCCGCGATGTGGGCCAATGACTTTCTCTATTTGTTGACCAGAAATATCGACCAACAAAATTGTTTTATTCTCTTTTGTGAGATGAAGTGAAAGCTTTGCCGCTGTCCGTGCAGCCTCTGGTCCAATGATTGAAACAATGGTTGAAGCACGCCATTTCAAAACATCAGATAATCCCTCTATCGTAATAAAAGCTTCAAAATTTTTCATTTCTTGAGAGACTAAAATACTCTCATTCTTCTTAAGAGCATTTTCTTTTGATCTCAAATCCTCTTCTGAGAGTTGGTCTTTTTTGCTTTTAAAGCACGGATAAAATAACAATATTCCTAGCAAAAGAGTAAGGAAGCTGGCCAATGCACTCACAAGAATATTTTTTCCATAAAGAGCCATAAAAGAAATTGGTGCTAACGTTGTTGGCATAACCACGTGGATATTTGTATTTTGTAAGAGAAGAGGATCATCACTCAATCTCCGATATGAATCAATAATTTTTTCTCTTCGTTGAGCAGACTTGCTCATCGCTTCATTTTGTGCATCGACTGCTGCTTTTATTTTATTTTCAAACTCGTTAAATATTTCATTCAAAGATTGGGATTGATCTTTTACAAAAAAGTTTATTCTTTTTTTGAGCTGTTTTTCTAATTCCGTTGCAATAACCTCATCTGAATGAACTTGATAAACGATTTGTAAAATTTTATTTTTTAATTGATGAGAAACTGTCTCTAATTCTGCAGTCATCGCTTTAATTTGAGGATGTGTCCACCCCAGTTGCGCAGCCATATGTGCTCTTTGTGTTTCCAAGAGGTCACGTTTAGATTCCAGAGAAACAATTGCTGAATTGCCTGCAATAAACGATAAAGACAGTAAAGACTGCCCATTTTCACGCATCATATTAATTGTTGAATTCAAACTTGTTAAATGAATACGCTTTAAAGTTGCTTGCGTTAATTGCATCGAAAGATCATGAAGCTCTGTTTGTTTTACACCATGCTGAATAAAAGAATCAACAGATTTACGAAATTCCTGCACGATATTAACGATTGCAGTATTATCATATTGTTTGTCTTCTAATTTATCATTTAACAAAAATTGTTTCTGTTTTATGATTGCTTGTGAAAATGCGGAAAACCAAATTTCCAACCCACGTTGAGCTGCTTCAAGTGTCTCGGCTTCAAAAGTAAGATCGATAAAATCACCATGACGCGATAAATGGATATTTTCATGATTTTTTTTCTTATAAGAAGCACTTAAAGAAAAATTCGAATCATTGAAGAACATAGGCTGTGAAAACAAAAAAGCGATAACATCGTCTTGCTTTTTAATTGGTAATGGTTTTCCTACAGAATCAGATAATGAAAATACTAAAGTTGCTTGGTAACCACGGGGCTGGACAAAATAATACAACCAAATCAAAGATACACATAGCATTTGTAATAGCAAAACAATCAAAATGCTTCGCCATACGGTACGTACGAATAGTCTTTTATTACACTTAAGACTCATCTTTATTTTAACCAGCAAAATACTTCTTCATATTGTTTTATTAAGAGAAAGTAGTAACTATCCTCTTAATTTGCTGTCATATTATTTTGAGATAAGAAAAACATAAAATTTAAGCATAAATGTTCGACAATAGCTTTAAAGAACTTAATTCATATTTTTTTTGATATTCTCTAATTGCTTTTTTGCTTCAGAAGTAATAACGGCTCTAATGGTAATAGACCCATCATCATGTCCTTCTTGCACTATTTCCGCAGAGTTTTCATAAAACCAATCGATAAGCGACATTTCATGAGGCTGTAAAAGATATTCAATGCTTTGCACCTCTCCAAAAATTCGCATTTCAATAGCTCTTAATAATTGATCAAGTCCATCCCCTTTAAGTGCTGATACCATGAGAGCAGGATTTAATCGTGTTTTTGCGCTTGTTTGTAAAACACTCAATGCTTGCCCATCCAACATATCAATCTTGTTCCAAACTTCTATGATATGCTCCATATCATCAATATCGATATCAAGACTTGAAAGCACTTCTAAAACATCTTGAGCATGTGCTCGATGATCAAGATCTGACATATCTCTTACATGAAGAATGAGATCCGCTTCAACCACTTCTTCAAGGGTTGCTCTAAAAGCTGCAATCAAATTTGTTGGCAAATTAGAAATAAACCCTACAGTATCAGACAAAAGAATAGTTTTTCCATGGGGAAGAACAACTTTGCGCAAAGTCGGATCAAGCGTTGCAAATAACATATTCTTTGCTAAAACATCTGCACCGCTTAAACAGTTAAAGAGAGTTGACTTTCCTGTATTCGTATATCCTACCAGTGCCACAACAGGATAAGATGTTTTTTTCCTTTTTGCTCTATGAAGTGCACGTGTTTTAATAACCGTTTCTAATTCGCGGCGAATACGAATAATTTTCTCTTGTAAAAGACGCCTATCTGCTTCAATTTGCGTCTCACCAGGTCCACCTAGGAAGCCACGCCCCCCCCGTTGCCTTTCCAAGTGTGTCCAACTACGCACAAGCCTCCCTTTTTGATAGGACAAACGCGCTAACTCTACTTGCAAAACTCCTTCTTTTGTTCGTGCACGATCCCCAAAAATTTCAAGAATCAAAGCCGTTCTATCGATAACTTTACAATTCCATAATTTTTCTAAATTACGCTGCTGTACTGGCGTTAAAAAGTGATCTACAATCGCAAGCTCAATAGAATATTCATCTATATAACAGGTTAACGCATCTACTTTACCTTTTCCAAAGAGAGTCGCAGAGCGAGGCGTTGCAATATTAATCGTTTCATAATTAACAACTTCTAACCCTATAGCACGCGCTAACCCTAATGACTCTTTAACACGAGAAGATACAGAACACTCTCTCAAAGAGCTTTCACTTCTATTTTCTTGAAAAAACGGTATCAAAACAAGTGCGCGCACCTGTCCTGTGTTCTGCGCAAATACCCCTCCTAATCTCTCATTTTCATTTATCATAGCAATCTAAGTACTTTTAAAATGGGATAAGAGGTCTATCTTAAAATGATATGTTTACTCAGGACTTTCACCCTCAAACATCTGTACAGGCTGCCCAGGCATAATCGTAGAAATAGCATGCTTATAAACCAATTGCGCGTGTCCATCTCGGCGTAAAAGAACACAAAAATTATCAAATGAAGTTACAATACCCGTGAGTTTAACGCCATTGACAAGAAAAATTGTAAGGGAAATTTTTTGCTTACGCACCGTATTTAAAAACACATCTTGTAGGTGTTGTGATCGCTCTGCCATTATTCTTACACCTTTATCTAGATTGCATAAAATATTCGTGCATGCATATCGACTGAAAAATATCCAATTGTCAACGTAGAAGCTTCAAAATTCAGCAACAAACAACTGAAATTAGAGAAAAAACGGCTCTTTAAGGCAATAATAAAGTACAGCTTACGAAAAGCTATACTAAATTAAAAATTTTTCCACGTTTACTTTTTTATGAGCTTACAATTCAAAGGCATACTTTTATACGTCCTAAGCTATTACAGACTATATGTGATGATGAAACTGCTTCGTTTAGAATCAATAAAAGTAAGCGGACAACAACATTTATTAACGATTATCGGTATTAAAGAGAGGCGTTCGCACCTTACTGTATATATAACTGCTATTAAATTGTCCTTATTTCAAAGACTGCCGGCTTATAAAGCTTTTTATAAACACAAGTTGTAAACAGTATTTTTGTTTTTGTTAGATTTAAATAATAAATTGTTTTTACTATATTTTATAACATTTTTAAACAGGGTATAAGAAACTGCGTTAACTTTATCTTGATAAGTTTTTAAAATTTTTCCCTAAGCATATTCCTTTCTAAATAATTAACAGCTAGTATATAGAAATTATGTGGAAGAGGACGTATCCCTTTTCCGGCTGTAAGAGTACGAGGCGAGTATGGCACGCAGAACCAAATTGCAAACATTTGAAGTTGAAGTTGAAGAAGCCCTCACAAAAGCTATGAACTTTGATTTCGATGACACAGGATTTGAAACGATATCATCCAATAATTCTGAAAATGTTGTTAATGTTGATGATCTGATTCAAAAAATTGCAATGGCAGAAGAAGAATTTTTTGCTGAAAACGGTACGTCAACTTTTGTTTCTAATATTCATGATGAAGCTGTTATTGATAAATCCGTTGTTGAACAGCTTTTTGCTCCAAAACCTTCACCTGATATTTCAGGTGGAACTGTTCATAATACATTATTGCCTACAAAACTTCTTCCTGCAAATGATGATATAACAACCCCTGTAAATTTTGGACCATTCAAGCAGCGTTCTTCCTCTCGAGTCTACTGGTATACAACAGCGCTTAGTGCTTTATGGGCAACGGGAGGAGCTTTTATTGCGCATAAGCTCGCACCTACCGGACTCAGCTCTTTATCCAATATCAGCACTTTTGTTACATCCCCAACAGGACTTGCTGTAGCAGCCGGAACAGCAATTCCTATCCTTATATCTTGGGGCGTTGCTCAATTAACAAAACGTTCAAACGACTTGCATAATATTGCGCTTCTTATGACCAATGCTGCACAGCGCCTTAGTGAACCACAACATCTATCTGAAAAACAAGCTATTGCTATAGGGCAAACCATTCGTGAAGAAGTAGCGGCAATGAACGAAGGTATTGAACGTACCCTCGGACGTGCTGTTGAACTTGAAGCAATCATACAAGGTGAAGTTCACAATCTAGAACAAGCCTATGCTGAGAATGAATCACGCATTCACACATTAATCAAAGAATTGAGTAATGAACGCATAGCCATTTTGAATCACGCAGATCGCGTACAATCAACAATTAAAGGAACCCAAGAACAACTGAGTGATGAATTTGGTTTGGTTACCTCTAACATTGTGACCAATGTTGAAAAGCTTGCACAAACCCTTTCTCAAACTTTACAAAAACAAGGTGAAGACCTTGTTGAAAAACTTTCCTATGCCGGTGATGGCGTAACAAATCAACTTGTTGAAAAATTTAACAAAACAACAACACAAATTCAGCAGAAAAACACGGAATTTTTTCATGAATTAGGAAAAAACTTTGATGGTTTTGCAAAACGATTTGATCATAATGAAAAACAAATAGAAAAAACCTTTAATGAAACAGCAGAAAAAGCGGAAGTACATGTTGCTAAAATTGCAACACATATACAAGCAGTAACAGATCAAACTTTGCACGCTGTCGATGAAAAGTTTAAAGCCTTGGATAAAGCTCTTATTGATCGTAATAATCAATCTCTACAGAATTTTGATGAGAAGATCTTAAAGCTCGACGACCAAGCACATAAACTCTCTTCTAAATTTGATAACGTAACCTCGCAAGCAATTGGAGCCTTTGAACAACGTTTAGCAACTGTTGATCTTTCTCTTAAAGAACATAGTGATTCCATCATTGATTCCTTTATAGAACGCAGTCAGGCTTTAGAGGATAATGCTGAAAAACTTGGTAACTTCTTGGAAGCTCATGTCTTGAAAATAAATGAGAACCTCCAAGAAAAAACAGCAGACATTACCCATGCATTTACAAATGGACGTGAAGCTATTCTTTCTGCAATTGATAAAAGTAAAGAAAGTCTGAGAGAAGAAATTCAATATGTCGACAATGCCATTGTTGATATCATACAAGAACGTTCACAAGATTTTAAAGTACAACTTTCTGATCAACGAGCTCTTATGGCAGACATGCTCGATAACGAGAAAAATAAAATTGCGGATACATTAAGAAATCAAATTGATGTTTTGTCCCAAAATACTTCTCATATTGAAAAAGTTTTGGCTGATAATGTTCAAGTCGTTGATAAACAAGCTGAAAATCATATTACAAACATCATTCAATGCACTGAAAAGCTACAAGATGTCATTGTACAAAGCTGCAATACAACCCAAGATGCTTTAGAAGCACAGGCGAGAAATATTGATATCCGTGCCGATGCTCTGCGCGACTCTTTAGCGATTAATAGTTTTTCTCTCAATGAAGTTCTTGCCGATCAAGCACGCACACTTGAGCAACGCATGGAAACAATCCATAACCTCATTGCAAAAAGTGATATACGTGTCGATGTTGCATTGAAACAACAAATAGATTTAGTTGAGAGTGCAATTGTCGCCAATAATAAAAACATTACTGAAACGGTTCAAGATCATATCAGAAACCTTGAAAACCATGCCGAAATTTTAAAGAATACTCTTTCTCAATCGAGTGGTGTTTTCTTTGAAACCCTTGAAACACGTATGGAATCATTTGATACAGATCTAGAAGATCGTGCACACAAAATTTTTGAACGAACAACAACGCTAGAGGAAACATTATCTGAAAAATTCAGCCAAATCTGTGAAGCCATTGATATGCAAACATCTGTTATTGAGGAACGTTCTGACACGTTAAAAACGTCTCTCATTTTTAATAATGAGCAAAGTCAGATAATTCAACAAGCGCTGGAAAGTAGTGTTGACAATATGCGTGTAACCTTAGAAGACTCTGTTAATACAGTTACAGATAACCTGCATAATAAGATTATAAAAGCTTCTGATATTCTTTCTTCTACGAGTGAACAAATTCTTTCATCTGTTACAAATGTTACTGCACAAGCAGAAAATATTCTCTCAGAATCAGGCAATCGCATTGTATCAAATGTCAAAAAAACTGTTTATGATACCAGTGAAAAAGTTCTGTCCGTTCTGTCTGAACAAACAGCGCATACTGTCGAAGCTTTCGCAACAGCCAGTCATAATGCACAAGCATTATTGAATGAAACTATTCACACATCAACAACAGCAATAGAGCAAGTCCTTAATGAACGCTGTGATGTTCTTCATCACTCTATGCAAAATCTTAAAAATAATTTAGGATATCAGCTCTCTGATGTCACGAGCCGTCTGGAAGATGCTGGAAATCAAACAACAACACAAATTTCACAACATGTTGGAAAAATAACAGAGCTTACAAATCACTTAAATCAAGCAGCGCAAAATACGACAGAATCAATTGATTCTTTAACACAGCATATCGGTGAACAACTCTCTCTTTCCACACAAGATGCTGAACAAAGAATTTATGCACATAATGAATCTTTAGTGAATAGCTTAACCAAAGCCAACTCTGAAACACTTCAAACAATAACGATTATGAAGGAAGAGCTTGTTAATAATGTCTCATCCATCTTAACACAGTTGAATCAATCAATTCACAATTTTCACGAAAATAGTAATGTTTTATTATCGGCTGTTCAAAATATTGATGGGCAGTTTAATGAGAGTACGAATAATTTTTTCCGCAACACGGACCAAGTAGCAGAGCGTTTGTCAGCCTCAAATCAAGCGCTCAATACTAATGTTGAAATTCTGCAAGGACTTTCAAAGAGTACCTTTGAACAAATTAATCATATAACGAGCAGTTTTGGTGAACATGCAAAGACACTTTCCCAAACTATTCATGTTCTTGAACAGTCTGAAAATTCACTTAGTGCAACACTTGAAGAAAAACATAATACGCTTTCTGTATTAAGCGATGCTCTTGTTTCAAAGTCTCATGAAATTAATCAAATGATTGGGCATTATGAAAAAATCTTCAACTTAGCACTTGAACGCTCTGATAAGAATGCGCGTAACTCCACAAATTCATTCCAACAATCACTTAATAAGCTTGTTAGTGAAGCATCAACGCGTTTTTCAGAAGCAGCAGAAGATATACGTCGCTCCGCTGATGAAGTTCGTTTAGAGCTTTCAAAGATTAATAATGATATCAATGAAAATGTAAAAAAACTTCCAGAAAAAACAAAAGAAACAACGCAAACAATTCGCACAGCTTTGAATGAACAGATTACAGCGTTACAAGATTTAGTCAGTGTTATACAAAATGATCAAAAGAGCGTACAAAAACAGCTAATATCAGCATTTCCTACATCATCAATATTTAATCAAAAAAGTGACAGTTCCACTGAGTCTGTTAAAAAGATTGTGCCACCTAAGCCTATCTTGCAACAAGATCAAAGCAAAAAAAGACCAAATAAATGGGTATCAAATCTCTTAGAAAGAGCTTCACGTGAAGAAACATTTTATGATGCTCCCCCTAGTGATGATGTTTTAACATCAGTGCAAACAAAACCATCTCCTGCAAACTGCTCTCTTAATTCATTAGCTTCTGGTATAGTGCAAGCTATTAATCACAATGCCATTGTTGAGCTATGGGATCATTATCAACGTGGACAAAAAAACATCGTAACAGAACGCCTTTACACCTTAAATGGACAAAAAATATTTGAAATGATTAAGAAAAAATATATGAGCGATTTTGGGTTTAAACGTTCAGTGAATCAATATGTTACAGATTTCGAAAAGCTCTTACGTGATATATCGCGCAGTTCTGGCTCTTCCAACTCAGTTCGCAAGTACTTGATATCAGATACCGGAAAAGTTTACACTATGCTTGCTCATGCAAGTGGTCGAATCCAATAACAAATAAGAAAAGTGGAAAAAATATTTTTCCACTTTCTCTCTCTCCAGTTGTTTTAATGACTTATCATAGAGTACTTTTCTTTCAACTGTAGCTTTGTACTTCAAAGGTTGGGATAATTGGCATGCGGGTTTTCTTTGATATCCTAAGCAATAACCCTAAAGAAGCGTAATGGCTTATCAAACAACATATCATTCTAAGAATGATAAAGCATGTTTTCTATTTCCTTATCTTTTCTTAACTTCTTTATTTTTCATAGTTTCATAAAGGTACAAAATCGGTAATAATTATTTTTATTAATTGTGAAAAAAATTCATGCTTTTGTATTAAAATAGCTTATAGAAACACTTCTATTTATTTTTTTAATATTTTTATCCACATATTACTCTCGTTTGAATTATGTAAGTAAATGTTTTTTTATTATATTAGGTGAATTTGAAATAAAAGAAGCTTATTGTATTCAAATTTCCTATTCAACATACGAGATGATTCATTATAAATTATAAAGTAACGCATTATACGGAATATATGAACTTTAGGTATAAAACATGCAATTACAGCTGTTTCGGATATACTTTTCGTTTATTAAAACACAGATTTGTAAGTATATTAAAAATATACAGCTCGCATTATTAAGAGTTCAATTGAATAATAAACAAAATGACTTCCATTTTTAAAGTTCCAGTTTCCTTTTAAATAGCTGCAAAAACAATTTATAAATTGCAAATTGTTATTTAAAATTTCTTCTATCTCCCTATAGAAATTTAAATAAAGAAGATGAAGTTAATAGAAAACACTCTTCTTTTTTTTCCTTAATTTGTAAGCATTGCAAAAAAAATAATGGCTTGGTAATGTAATCATTAGTAATATTTTATTTGTTTGTAGACTAATCAATTTTTACGCGTTTTATTAAGGAAAGAAAAAGCTAATCGTGCTGCTATCAATGAAATTATTCATTGTGCACAAACAAAAAGAATCATCAAACTGGTTTTACGATCCAGAAGAGTTTTCTCATACTCATGCATTTTGATATTCAGAGAAATGAGGATCTATTAGTGGACAAAACCTTATCGTAGATGGAACATCTCATATACACATACGCTAACTTGGATATCATAAAAATGTCTAGAGAACGAAATAGTGATTTCAGTTCACCAAAAGCTGAACTTGACAGTGCCGCACTTTTTTATCACCAACACCCAAAACCTGGAAAATTGGAAATACAAGCAACAAAACCTCTTGATAATCAACGTGATTTAGCTCTTGCTTATTCTCCAGGCGTTGCAGCACCATGTCTTGCGATTCATGAAGATCCCAATCTTGCTGCTCAATATACCTCCCGTGCTAATTTAGTCGCTGTTATATCCAATGGAACTGCTGTTCTTGGTTTAGGAAACATTGGTCCACTCGCTTCCAAGCCAGTTATGGAAGGCAAGGCCGTTTTATTTAAAAAATTTGCGAATATTGATGTTTTTGATATTGAAATTGATGCATCCGATATAGAACAAATGGTACAAACAATATCGACCTTAGAACCTACATTTGGTGGTATTAATCTTGAAGACATTAAGGCTCCTGAATGTTTTGAAATCGAAGAAAAGCTTCGTGCTAAAATGAAAATTCCAGTTTTTCATGATGACCAACATGGAACTGCCATTATTGTTTCTGCTGCTGTATTAAATGCCTTAAATCTTTCAGGAAAAAAAATTGAAAATGCAAAAATAGTTACCTCAGGTGCAGGTGCTGCTGCCCTCGCTTGCCTTAATCTTTTGGTTCGTCTTGGGGCAAAAGTTGAAAATATTTGGCTTAGTGACTTAGAGGGAGTTGTTTATGAAGGTCGCAAGACCCTTATGGATCGTTGGAAAATCAATTACGCACAAAAAACGGACGCACGAACTTTATCTGATATTATTGATGATGCGGATATTTTTCTAGGCCTATCTGCGGGTGGTGTTTTAAAGCCTGAATATCTTAAAAGAATGGCTCAAAATCCACTCATTTTAGCGCTAGCTAATCCAGTACCAGAAATTATGCCTGAAGAAGCACGCTCTATACGACCAGATGCAATGATCTGCACAGGACGCTCTGATTATCCCAATCAAGTTAATAATGTCCTTTGTTTTCCCTATATCTTCCGTGGTGCATTAGACGTAGGTGCTAGTGCAATTAATGAAGAAATGAAAATGGCCGCTGTTCATGCGATTGCTGCCCTTGCACGTGAAGAAACTTCAGATGTTGTAGCACGTGCATACTCAAAAGAACCACCCAATTTTGGACCAGACTATCTGATCCCCTCTCCTTTTGATCCGCGTTTAATACTGCGTATTGCTCCCGCTGTTGCTAAAGCAGCAATGGCAACAGGTGTCGCCATTCGTCCCATTGAAGATATGGAAGCCTACTATGATATCCTCAATCGGTTTGTCTTTCTTTCTGGTTTAACAATGAAACCTGTTTTTGCTGCAGCAAAAACAGCAAAACGTAAACGCGTCATCTATGCCAATGGTGAAGATGAACGCGTCCTTCGTGCAGCACAAGTTGTCATTGAAGAACAAACAGCAACGCCCCTCCTTATCGGCCGTCCACATGTCGTAGAAGCAAGATTAAAACGCTTTGGTTTAAGAATTCGTCCCGGTATAGATTTTGAATTAACAAACCCTGAAGATGATCCACGTTTTCGTGATTATGTTAATTTATTTTTTCATTATACAGGAAGGCGTGGTGTTACGCCTGAAATGGCAAAAACAGTAGTGAGAACATCAACAACGGCTATTGCTGCCCTTGCCGTTATGCGTGAAGAAGCAGATGCAATGATTTGCGGCTTAGAAGGACGCTTTGAACGCCAACTTGAATTGATTGAACAAATTATCGGTCTTGATCCTAATGTTCACCGTTTTTCTGCTATGAGTTTGCTTATCTCTCAACAACGTACTCTTTTCCTTACAGATACTTACGTCAATGAAAATCCTTCTGCAGAAGAAATCGCTGAAATGACTGTGTTGGCAGCTCAAGAAGTTGAAGCATTTGGAATAACACCAAAAGCAGCCTTATTATCACACTCAAACTTTGGTTCTAAAAACACAGAAAGTGCGCGTAAAATGCGACGTGCAACAGAAATTCTTGCCAAATTACACCCTGATTTAGAAGCAGATGGTGAAATGCATGCTGATGCTGCCCTTTCCAAAGTTTTTCGTGATCGTGTTTTTCCTAATTCTCGTCTTAAAAGTGAAGCTAATTTGCTTGTCTTTCCAACACTTGATTCAGCCAATATCACGCTCAACACTGTTAAAAGCCTCACAAATGCACTCCATGTTGGTCCTATTCTAATCGGGGCAGCACGTCCCGCCCATATCTTAACACCTTCAGTAACTTCCCGGGGAGTTGTTAATATAACAGCCCTTGCTGTCCTTGCTGCCAATAGAAAAAATAGTCTCGTAAAATAAATGCGTAATAAAATTTCAAAGTTTTTTAAATATTGAGATATAGTATTTCATGTACTGTAAACCTCTTTTCTCTATAGATAAAGACAGCTATATTCTGGATTAAGTCTTTTTTTAAAAGAGAAAAAAGGCTAGAAGAACAATATTAAATGTATTTTGAATTTACTAACTCTATAATAAGGAATCCGTACATTGCCTTCCACGTTTGATAAAGTTGCTGATATCATTGCAGAAATCAGTGAAATTGATCGCAATACAATTACACCTGAAAGTCATACAATTGACGATCTAGGAATCGACAGTCTTGATTTTCTTGATATTGTTTTCGCTATTGATAAAGCTTTCGGAATAAAAGTCCCTCTAGAACAATGGACACAAGAAGTCAACGAAGGTACCGTTGCAACAGAAGAATACTTTGTTCTTAAAAACCTTTGTGCAAAAATTGATAATCTCGTTGCCTTAAAACAGGCGGAGTAGTTTTTTCGCCATGCATGATCAATCTGTATTCATCACTGGTATAGGTCTCATAAGCTCTCTGGGGGAAGGAACTGATCAACATTGGAATCTCTTAAATGATCCAATCCGTACACCAAACCTAGATTATACAACTTTTTCACCCTACACGGTTCATAAATTGCCCGAAATTGATTGGAGTTTACAAATTCCTAAAAAAAGTGATCAACGGCAAATGGGAACATGGCAGCGTCTTGGTACCTATGCGGCTGGTCTTGCTCTTGATGATGCCGGCATGAAAAATAATGAACAACTCACTTCAACAATGGATATGATCGTAGCTGCAAGTGGGGGAGAACGTGATATTACTGTTGATACACAAATTCTTTCTAAAGCGCGCACAGTTGCCTATCATACCTCTATGTTAAATGTTGCTCTTTCAACTGAACTTCGCCCAACATTATTTTTGGCACAACTTTCAAACCTTTTGGCAGGAAACATTTCAATTGTTCATAAAGTCACTGGATCATCTCGTACATTTATGGGAGAAGAAGGCAGTGGTCTTTCTGCACTTCAAATTGCTGTAGCTCGTATTAAATCAGGTCAAAGCACCCATGCTCTTGTAGGAAGTTCCTATAATGCACAAAGTTATGATATGTTGTTGGCGCATGAGCTTGGTGGTCTTTTAACCCATAATGGATGGAGCCCAGTGTGGGATCGTGAAATCCACCCCGGCGGCGGTATCATAGCCGGTTCTGGTGGTATCTTCCTAGTTGTTGAAAGTGGAGAACATGCCAAAAAACGCAATGCACGTGCTTATGCTGAAATTAACCAAATTATTACAGACCAAACAGATAGAACCAAAATTCCACTTAGAGAGTCAATTGCAACAATGTTGAAAACTGCTGGCGCTAAATCTGCCTTAGCCATTTCAGCAGCCTCAGGAGCTCACGAAGCAACAAAAGCAGAACAAAATGCTCTTGATAATGCTGATCTATCTTATCGTGGCATTACAACATTATTTGGTTATATGAGGGAAGCACAATTTCCTCTAGCTCTAGCTCTTGCAGCACTTTCAATTGAAAAAAAACATTGTTTTCCAGCGTTAAGTCCTCATGAAAAACCTTTTTCTAAAGAAGTACGTGAAATATTTGTTACAACTATTGGTATAAAAAGAGCTGAAGGTATTGTGCGTCTTACAGCTGTTTGAAGGGGAATTTCTATAGTGAAATATCATGATCATTTTGGGCGTCCACTTGTAGCAATAACTGGTGCAGGCATTGTCACATCACTGGGACAAGGGAAACATGAAAATTGGCAAAAATTAACAAGTGGTGTAAGTGGTATCCACAAAATAACACGTTTTCCCGTTGAGGGATTAAATACATATATTGCTGGAACAATTGATTTTCTTAAAGAAAGTACACTTGGTGCTTCAGCTCTCTCTGAGAAGCTTGCACATCTTTCTGCTGAAGAAGCTTTAGAACAAGCTGCTATTGATAAAAAAAAATTTAATGGACCACTCTTTCTAGCTGCTCCTCCTGTTGAACTTGAATGGAAAGCACGTTTTAGTCTTGATCAAGAGGAAGAATTCAATAATGAGCCTTCTTATGCACATCTTCTTAAAGTCTGTAAGGATAAACTCCATGAGACGCTTTTTGAAGCCACACAATTTGGTGCAATTGCAGAAAAACTTCAAAAAACATTTGGCACAAAAGGACTTCCTGTTACACTTTCCACTGCCTGTGCATCTGGTGCAACAGCAATTCAATTAGGTGTTGAGTCTATTAGACGGGGAGAAACAAATCGAGCTCTCATAATTGCGACAGATGGATCAGTTTCAGCAGAATCTCTCATCCGTTTTTCGTTACTATCTGCTCTTTCAACTCAGAATGAGCCTCCAGAAAAAGCAGCAAAACCCTTTAGCCGTGATCGAGATGGTTTTGTTATGGCAGAAGGCTCAGGCGCTCTTGTTCTTGAATCTCTTCAAAGCGCATTAAACCGTAATGCTACAGTTTTAGGAATTTTAGCTGGCTGTGGAGAAACCGCCGATGACTTTCACCGTACACGTTCAAAACCCGATGCATCACCAGCAATTGAATCCGTTCGCAAAGCTTTAGACGATGCAAAAATAACCATCAATGAAATTGACTATATTAATGCCCATGGAACTTCAACACCTGAAAATGAGAAAATGGAATATCTTGCATTATCAACAGTATTCGGTGATCTTTTAAAGCATATTCCAGTCTCTTCTAATAAATCAATGATTGGGCATACATTAACTGCTGCTGGTGCAATAGAAGCGGTTTTTTCGCTTTTAACCATTCAATCGGGGATACTTCCACCGACAATAAATTATGATAATCCTGACCCTGCGATCCCTTTAGATGTTGTTCCTCATCATAGCCGTAAGGCCTGTGTCAATGCAGTTTTGTCAAACTCATTTGGATTTGGTGGTCAAAATATGAGTCTTGTTATCACTGCATATAAAGGATAATCCTTTAATAATAAAATTTTATAACGCTAACCTAATAATATATTTAAGGGGGATGATAATGCGTGCACTGCAACTCTTCGATGATCGTCGGCTTGAAATCACCAATATTTCCCCGCCATCTTCACCTAGTATAGGTGAAGTAACTGTGCGGATAAAAGCCGTTGCTCTTAATCATATTGATGTATGGGGATGGCGTGGCATGGCTTTTGCGAAAAGAAAAATGCCACTCATCATTGGTGCAGAAGCCTCTGGTGAGGTTATACAAATAGGAGATGGCGTTGAACATCTCCAACTTGGACAGATTGTCTCAATTTATGGTGCACAAACCTGCGGAGTATGCCAAGCTTGTCATGAAGGACGGGATAATCTTTGCAGTCAGGTAAAGGGAGTCTACGGTTTTCACCTTGATGGATTTGCGTGTGAGCTTGTCAATTTGCCAGCACGTTTATTAGTTCCATCACCACCCCAATGTGATGAATTGCAGGCAGCAGTTGCTCCAATTACTTTTGGTACCGTAGAACATATGCTTTTCGATAACGCAAAACTACAAGCAGGAGAAACAATCCTGATACAGGCTGGTGGTTCAGGTATTGGTTCTGCAGCCATTCAACTTGCAAAACACATGGGCTGTACAGTTATCACAACTGTAGGTTCAGATGAAAAAATTGCAAAAGCGCACGCTCTTGGGGCAGATCATGTGATTAATTATCGTAAAGATCGTTTTGAAGGTGTAGTGCGTAAATTAACCCAAAAAAAAGGTGTTGACGTTGTTTTTGAGCATGTTGGTGTAGATACATGGAACGGTTCTCTGTTATGTATGAAAAAAGGAGCACGTTTAGTGACTTGCGGTTCTACCTCTGGTGTTTCAGCACCAATAAATCTCATGCAATTATTCCAGCAACAGCTTAAGATATTCGGTTCATTTGGCTGCCGTATGGAAAATATGAAAAATGCCATGCAAAAAATGGCACAAAAAGCCGTACACCCTGTCATTGATACAATTGTTGGGCTGGATGAAATTGATACAGCTTTAAAACGAATGGAGAGCCGTGATGTTTTTGGTAAAATTATCCTTAAAATCGATTAAATCATGATGAAGCTTTCTCTTAAAAATCTCATATATCGTATTAAAATTATAGCTAAAAAAATATCCTACTTGTTATGGGCATATCTGCTCTTTGGTTCTTTATTTATTCTAAAATGTTTTCCAGCCAAAATGGGAATTTCTTTTTTTGCTTGGTTAGCAAAAAAAATTGGTCCCCTTGTACATCGTCATCAAATCACACTTGCAAACCTTAGGAGTGCATATCCAGAAAAAACAGAGCAAGAACTCCGTGCGATTGCAATAGAAATGTGGGAAAATATAGGATGTTTCCTAGCCGAATATATTTTTCTTGATAAAATTTTTGATTTTGATCCTCATGCAGACGAGCCAGGTTTCATTGAGGTTAAAGGTATTGAAATATTTGAGCGATTAAAAAATGAAAAAAAACCACATATTTTTTTCACCGCACATACTGGAAATTTTGAACTTCTGCCTATTTGTGCACAAAGTTTTGATCTTAATGTTACGGTATTATTTAGACCACCCAATAATCCCTATGTTGCCAAACGAATCCTTAAAGCACGACAAACTTCTATGGGACACCTTGTTCCCTCCAAGGCCGGAGCAGCATGGGCATTAGCAGCCAAATTAGAAGAAGGTGAAAATGTTGGTATGCTCGTTGATCAAAAATTTCGCCGCGGTATCATGGGAACATTTTTTAACAGACCTCTTAAAACAAACCCCTTAATTATAAAACTTGCTCGACAATATGACTGTGATATTTATCCAGCACGTTGTATTCGTTTGCCTAGTGGACGTCATCGTTTAGAGTTATATGAACATGTAGAACTTCCACGTGATGAAAAAAATGATATCGATATAGCTGCTTCTACGCAAAAATTAAATGATATTGTTGAATCTTGGGTCCGTGAATATCCTGGACAATGGATGTGGTTACATAGGCGTTGGGACATCTAACATAAGCTCTATTGCTTACAAAGGAAGTGCAAAATGTTAGCCTCAAAAGATATCAAAGATCTCACAGCAATTATCACTGCATTACGAAACTCTGATAATGGTTGTATCTGGCATAAAAAACAAACTTTTGAATCCCTCATACCCTATATGCTCGAAGAAGTTTACGAAGTCATCGATGCCATTGAACGAAAGAATCGAAAGGATCTCTGTGAAGAACTTGGGGATCTTCTTTTACAAGTTGTCTATCATGCTACCATAGCACAAGAAGAAGGCAGCTTTACTTTTGAAGATGTTGTTTATGCAATCACGGAAAAAATGATTCGACGCCATCCTCATGTTTTTGGAAATGCCGAGCAAAAAAAACGAGGATTTATAAAAGAGGAGTGGGAATATATAAAAAAAAGAGAACAGGTTGAACAAAAAAGAATGTGCGAAGAAAAAAACAACAATTCCTCCACAAGCATACTCGCAAAAGTAAAACAAATCCAGCCAGCAAATCAAGAGGCACTTGCTTTACAAGAAGCAGCAGCTAAAGTAGGTTTTGATTGGCAAAAAAGTGATAAAGTTTTTGAAAAAATAGAAGAAGAACTCGAAGAGCTCAAAGAAGCCATCAAAAATAAACAAAACTCAGAGATAGAAGCAGAGTTTGGAGATCTCTACTTTATACTCCTTAACCTCGCGCGCCACTTAGCGATTGATTCACAAAAAGCATTAAAAAAAACGAATATAAAATTTCGAAATCGTTTCGCCTATATTGAAGAAAAGCTATCCACTCAATCTAAAACACTCACTGACGCATCCTTGAATGAAATGGAAGCACTTTGGAAGCAAGCTAAAAATGAACAATAAAAAATAGTAGATTTCTTCTACCTAAAAGAACAAGCCCCTCTAAAATTACTAAATTATAATTTAGCTCAGCTCAATTTGTTTTATATTGATCCTGCGTAGCAGGACGAAGTTCCACCGATTCTCCACACCCGCATGCTGAAACTTGATTAGGATTTTTAAAGATAAAACCAGACCGCAGCGTTGTCACTTCATAATCCATCTGCGTCCCTAATAAAAATAATACCGCATCATGTGCTACAAAAACACGGGCACCATTCACTTCAACAACATCCGCATCTATCCCCTTTTCTTTGACAAGAGTAATTGTATACTCCATCCCTGCACAACCACCTTTTTTGATACCAACAAGAATACCCTGTGCATCTTTTGCATCCATAATCGCTTTAACACGATCCACTGCTGCTTGCGTCAAATTTATTACCGAAAAACGGCTCATAGTTTACTCTTTTCTTAGTTCAATAGACACTTTGAAAGTTTTTCCTCTATAATATTTTATCTGATATTTCAGAAAAAAAACAAAACATAAATTAAAGCATTCTGACCTTGTTTATTTGGATAAAAATACATACCCGTAAAATGAGATTTGTGATTATATAATCCAGAACTTACAATTTTTTGTCCACATAAAATGCAAAATACCTCATCTATAAAAACTCTAAAAAAACGAAAACTTTTCAAAACCATACATTCACTCCTCTTCTTTTGAAAATCTTTATCTTTTTAGAAAAGTAACGATTAGGTAAGAAAAAAAATATACCTTCCGCACTCATTTGCTCCAATTCATACCCCTAAAGTCACCAATCTTACCCCCCTCACAATCTCAAAAGTAATTAAATGCATACATCTATTAACTATAGTGCTAAAAATTTAATGATCACAAAGAATTTTACAAATTCGTTATTTATCTTGAATTAACAACAAAATATTGATGTCCAAAATTTTTACTTTCAAAAGCTCTAAGTGCAAGAGCATTTTAGATTATTCTGTTTATTTTTTCTCTTGCCTTTAAAGAAACAGTCATTTAATCGTTTTACACAAACTCGGAGCGTAGCGCAGCTTGGTAGCGCACTTGACTGGGGGTCAAGGGGTCGTGGGTTCAAATCCCGCCGCTCCGACCATTTTTAAAATGCTATAAAATAAGCTTACTTAAAAAGTGAATTATTATGCATTTCAATTGCACACACATGAAATTTTTCTTCAACATAGAATAATGTGCAATGATATTTTATCATAAATTCGAGATAAGCTGTTTTATTTAAATGCGCTTCGTTCTTAGGAAAACACATACGAAACGCGAGACCTTTTGTCTCGCGTTTTTTATTCTTCAGAAAAATTTATAATTATTCGATCTCATATTTTCTAAATTTTCTTTACACGATAATGTCGCTGTTATCATTTTTTGTAATGGATGGTGACATCTGTACGGTTATCTTTTTAGGTTTTAATTCAGCTGGCATTTCCCTTTTAAGCTGAATATGAAGAAGTCCATCTCCAAGTTCTGCCCCAATAACCTTAACATGATCAGCTAAATGAAAACGCCGTTCAAAAGCACGCGAAGCAATACCTCGATAAAGGAATTCTCGCTCTTCATCATCATTTTTAGACTTTCTGTCTCCCTTAACGATCAGCTGGTTACAATGCGTTTCAATATCAATTTCATCTTGAGAAAAACCAGCAACAGCCATAGAAATTCTATAAGAATCTTCAGTTAAACGCTCGATATTATAAGGGGGATAAGAAGAAACTTCGTCTGGTTGTGTTCTAGAATCAAACCAGTTAAAAAGATGATCAAAACCTACTGTGGAACGATAAAATGGTGAAAAATCTACTTGACGCATAATATTGCCCTCCTCTAGAGCGACTATAATTTATAACTAATTCACAAAGTTCCCACATGGCAAACTTACTTGTGAACCTGCGGCCCCATCATGGCAACCGCACTATATTATCTAGTAATCGTTTTTCTTTATTTCAACTCTTTGGGACCTAAATTGATAAAAACTATCTAAAAAGCAATATACCCCTTTTTAAATCCTTTTTCTTCATTACATAAATGTCAAAGCACTAAGCAGCAAATACACTGTAAAGGATTTCAATTGGAAACACCTCTTTATCCCATAGACTGGGGGGCCACTCCTCTTAATGTCCATCATGGTACTCTTAAAATAGCAATAGATCATGAAATTCGTTTTGCTATAACATATCCTGAGGTGGAAAAATCTAAGGGAACAATTGTTATTCTCAAAAGCTACGCAAATGCTTTAGAAAAATATTTTTTATTAATAAATGAAATTTCTAAACGCGGTTTTCATACAGCAATATTTGACTGGTTTGATCAAGAAAAAACATCCCTCAAGATAAGAAAACAAAACAGACATCATTATTTTGATATAAATAACGATATTAATGACTTATATAAATTTCTTAAAAATATTGTTTATCCTAATTGTCCGCCACCTTACTCTATGCTTGCCTACGGCATAGGTGGATTGATAGCACTTAGCGGATTAGATCTCATTAATCATCAGTTTAATAGATTGCTCTGTGTTTCTCCCCTTTTTGCTCCATTCGGCAATAAAACAAATGGTTTTCAACATAAATTAACACAATTTCTTTCTGATATAGGTCTTGGCTTTATACCAGCGAAAGATGGTAAAAAATTAAACAAAACAAAACAAAAAAATATACAATTGGGACACATACATAAAGTGCCGCTCTCTTCCATTAAGCCCCCAACATACCAATGGATAGCATCAGTATTTAATGCGATTGATTCTGTGAAGAGAAATGTACTTCATGGAGATTTACAAATCCCAACACTCTTTATTCTTGCCAATCAAAATAATATTGCAAACAACATTGAAGTGCAGCAATTATGCCAACACACACGTCTGACAGAAAGTATTACTATTACAGGCGCTGAACTGGATACAATTATGGTTAACGAAGATTATAAAAAGCAATTTTGGGCTGCATTTGATGCATTTATTCCCGATAATGTATCTGTAAAATAACACTAAACCTTAATTTCCGCTCCGCCCCATCAAAAAAGAATTTTTCTACGAGCATTGGATCTACAGACACTTTTTAATATAATGGGTTTTACTTTCCAACCACTCATATGATTCGTTTTCTAGCCTCTACAAACAAGCCATGACCTAAATATTCACCACGCATTCTAATAAAAAAACTAATATACAAAGTATATCATTACATTAAACAATATTATTTTATATCATAAAAAATAACTTAATAAAAAACTACTTATATAAATAAAAATAATAAATCTATCTTAATATAACATGATACATATTTATAAATAAAGCATCAAAATACTATTTTTGATTTGTTATAAAATGCTCATTTAATATTATATCTAGAAAAATAATATTTTTCATCTATTTAAGGAAAAAAACTGGAAATAAAGCGCATTTATAATATTTATTACAAATCTCTATAAAAACAAATAACTATAAAATTTCTATTTCTTAGGAGAACTTTTTAAAAACAATAAATTAACATAATATTCTTTTAATTTCTCGATATAGGAAGTCCCTACAATAATGGTTTTCATAAGTTTTTTAATGGAATTCTGATAATAATCAGCAAATTTAAAAGAAAAGATAGCAATGAATCATCTTAGAAGTTTTAGAGCCCCCCTTCTTTTTTCAAAATCACATATATTTCGAATTTAACCAACTCACAACGAATATGCTGTATTCTGAATAAGAATGTAAGAATTAACCATTTTGCCATTCATTTCAATTATGAGCATTTTACCATCTTTTTTCTAAATACTCTATATTGTATAATTGATGCGGCAAAACTCTGACAAATGGAGCCATTGGAACATAATCATGAAACGAATCCTGCTCGCAGAAGATGATAACGATATGCGTCGCTTTCTCGTAAAGGCCTTAGAACGTGCAGGCTACGAAGTCGCCGATTTCGATAATGGTATTAGCGCATATGAACGTTTACAAGAAGAGCCATTTTCCCTTCTCCTGACTGATATTGTGATGCCAGAGATGGACGGAATCGAACTTGCACGACGTGCTACTGAGATTGACCCTGATTTACGAGTAATGTTCATTACAGGTTTTGCAGCAGTAGCACTCAATTCAAATAGTGATGCCCCTCCTGATGCAAAGGTTCTCTCTAAGCCATTTCACTTACGTGAACTCGTCAATGAAGTTGAAAAGATCCTTATCGCTGCTTAAAAAGTATTTTTAAAGTTATTTGCATCTGTTGAAAGAGAAAATGAAATTAGGCATTGACGTTTGGCATTCTATATGGTGTATGCAACATCAATGAATGGGCGTGTAGCTCAGCGGGAGAGCACTACGTTGACATCGTAGGGGTCACAGGTTCAATCCCTGTCACGCCCACCATTCAACTTTATAGTATAAATAAATTATTGAATTATCGTATTCTTCCAAGGTGCGGGATGCGTAAATAAAGGTTCGGAAATAAGATTTTGCAACATGCCTCTACAAAGGGCATGCCTTAGGGAGTGTTCTAATATTTTTTACGTTCTGATAGCGCCTCTTGGGGGAAGCCATCTAAAAGTATCACAAACGTAATAACAACATCATTTTGCAACAGATTAGAAGTTGGATTTTAAAATTCTTTCGACAAGCATAGGCTTCTGTTCTAAAAAATATTGTTTATTTCCTGATCTATCCCCTGTTTTTCTTAATTCTTTCATGTCTATTGGTATACACTTGTTGTCCAAACAGTTAGATATAACCACAGTCACTTCGATAGATATAAAACACTTAACCTTAGAGCTGTATTTTGAGTTTACCAATTACAGATTATAATAAAATATTAAAAATAGTAAAAAAACACGATAAAAGCAAATTTTTTCATTCTAAAAATACATTAATTTATAATCATGTTTTATTGTTTGCCATGTTGAATGAGAAATCCGAATATCGTAATGTTTTCTCATTTCAAACCTAATTTATATTGAATCAAACAAAACCGTCTCTCTTACACGTCATAAGAGAAATTAGTATTAAGTAAAAATTGTATAAAAAAGCACAAAAATGCCGATAAATGCCTCAAGTGCTAAGATCTATTGCAACATCGGAGGCTAACAAATAGGCAAAGTATATGATAGTGTCAGCTTATTTCTTCATAAGTGTAAAGATGATGGAGCTCAATGGATTTATCATTGTACCATTCACGAGCGCCAGCATGAAGTGAGCTTTAAGAGATATCTCTTAAAACAAAGCCTGTAAAATGGCATTCTCCTCACACTGTATTCCTACTGAAATAATGATCACCTTGAACCGTGTGAGTTTAGATCTTCAGATCTCATCTGCATAACATTTTAATGTGATTGTTATCCAATATTAAAATACTTCTAACATGATGTACAAACTATAAAGAAATAAGAAAAAACATTTGAAAATGTAAATATGAAATCTAAAAATTTAACTCTAAGATACAATCTATCTTCATTCATATAAATACACAGTATACATTCTTAAACCTATAAGACTAAGAAAACCTAAACATTGATGCAACCTATAACCCTACCTGAGAAAAAGTGACAATCATGTTAAATCAAATTGTCCGCAAGTGTCTCTCATTGAAAAAAACAATATCTTATCTGGACGGCACATATAACAACTTTTTATACGAAAAAACTATAAAGAAGTAATTCGTTATGAATCACAGCTTCCAAGACAAGAAGATATTCCCTACCTCTTGTGCCGTCTGTAAATTCTCATCATAAACAGTTCTAAATCGAATCCATCATGCCTTGTATCTAATCAAAATCGATCTTACCAAAGATCATGCTGAAAAACGTAATAATATTATTCATAAAAAATAAAAAAAATCACAATAGATGTTTTTTGGCAATTTCACCAGCATTAGCCGCAATGCTTAAATCTAATCTAAGAAATAAAATATTCATTTTCAGAAAGATGAAAAGAAGCTCGTAAAAAAGAGTTTTTGCAATCTGTTTCCTAAAGCATGTGATATAGTAGCAACACGCGGCAAGAATATGCAATGCTAAAGTTTCAGCAATCAAAAGCAATTTTTACTGAAAAAAGAGAAAACAGCATCATTTTATACTAAAACAGTCAACAGAAAACGTTTATCAACAAAATCAACCAAAAAACATCAAAAAGGTTCGGGAGTTTACAGAAAAATAAGCTAATAGAATAAAAGGAAAACTCTCTAACTTTTTATAGCCTATTAATATCATTTAAACATGGTGATCCCGACAGGATTCGAACCTGTGACCCACGGCTTAGAAGGCCGTTGCTCTATCCAGCTGAGCTACGGGACCCAACTGATTATTTTCTCAATTCAAAATAGCATCTTTAATTCAATGTGTCCAAGAATGCTGCCGATCACTGCGAAAATTATCAGAATAAGAAATAGCACGTCGAATCGACGTATGTTTCTTTTCTACACGGTAAGAGATAGCATTCTTACGCGCAAAAGCAATCGCTTCTTCCTTCCTATTAAATCGGATTCTTACCTGATTATTCATATCAGACGTTGCCGTGTACCCCATAAGAGGTTCAAGCATTTTCGCTTTCACCGGCTCATACTCTAGAATCCAAAAACCTGTATTCCCCTTACCTGACTGCATAGCTGTCTTAGCAGGACTATAAATACGTGCGATCATGCCTTTTTCCTTCAGATTACACAACGCTTGAATGATAGTTTCTCACCACACGTACCCAATTGGGTCATTCTCACACACTCAATCAAATATGGTCGGAGCGATAGGATTCGAACCTACGACCCCCTGATCCCAAATCAGGTGCGCTACCAGGCTGCGCTACGCTCCGCCATTTACATTTACTTGATGCACATTTCCTAAAATTTTCACAACAGAAGTGCAAGAGAAAAACACACTTTTTTTTAATTTTGTTGCATTTCTTTACAAAAAAGCACATTTTTAAATCTTTTTCCCTATTCAATAACAGATTTATTAACAAGTAGTAGAAAATAACCTCCGTAGAAAATCCAATCTATATTAAAAAAGAATGAATTTCTCTATAAGGACTTCATAATTTTTGTCCTGTTTTAAGCAAGCTCTCACTGTATCAAAACGCATTCCACAGATACAATTTTAGAAAAAAACGACTTAAATATCATAGAAAAACTTTCCCAAAGAGCACATAAGCCAAAAAATTCAGCTGTATTAAGCTTTTTCCTCTCTTTTTCTATCTTCCCAAAGACGCTTTTATTAAAAATTCTAGAATCTTCTACAATCCAAATCCATAAACAACAAACATTTTTTCAAAGCACAAAGATTTTATTATAAATAAAATAAAGCGCTCTTTTTAGAAAAATTTTCAAATGCGAAGATGGAAAGAATTCAACATCATACAATAAAATCTCAAAGCTATTTAAAATAAACACATGATAAAAGTAAAAAATATTATTTTTTACTGTTATATAGATATCCAAAAAGGAGAAAATTTAAATGACTTGTCTTTCCACGTATTGAAACGATAGTAGAAGGACAGAATAAGTAAGCCATGATAAGGAGTATTTACGGATTTCTTCTATTCAAAACTTCAGCAATAACAGAACGTGTTATTTTTCTTTTTCTTTGTAATGCCAACTGATCAACAGAATCAATAACACGCTTCAATGAAAATAAAGAACGTTCACAACGACTTACAAGATAATAAACCGTATCTGGATGTACAATAAGTTGCCTATCGGAAAAAAGCTTAAATGCAACAGCTGTTAACAATGCATCATCAGGCTGATTAATTTCAACGAACATCACCGAATTAAGACGACTTTTTAGATCATTTAACATTAAATTCCAAGCGGAAGGAAGTGTTCGTGCCGTCATCAATAAAGTAGCTTGTCGTGCATCAAGATTTGCTTGCTTAATACTGTTAATTAAATGAAAAAGTTCTGTCTCATTGATTTCACCTGCATCAATATCCTCTATTAAAAATGATCTGCCTAAAGAAGCCATAGTAATAGCTTGATCAATTTCATTGTGCTGAATCCTGAAAGCATCTGCTTTTTGGAGCCATATATTAGAAAAGTGCGTTTTTCCAGAGCCTTCTTTACCAACCAAAACTGCAATAGGTAAGCTCCAATTGGGCCAGTGATCAATAAGCTGAAAAGCCATACGATTGCTTTCCGTTACCACTAAATCCTCAAATTGAAAAATCGGATCATAGGGAAAATTTAAAGATAATTGCGTTTCACGCCCATTCATTTTAGCGGCTCCGAATTTCCGCTTCGCGAATACATCTGAGAACTCAGATAAGTATGAAGAGCAAAACGAACTAAAACGCCAACAGCCGCTGCCGCAGGAATAGCAACAAGCATACCAGTAAAACCAAAGAGTGAAGAAAACGCAAAAAGTGAAAACATCAACCATACGGGATGTAATCCCACTGATGAACCTACAAGCTTGGGTTGAAGGATATAACCTTCAATAAACTGACCAATTAAAAAAAGTGCCATCACAACGATGATTCCCCCCCAATTATTGGGATAAAACTGGACCCATGCAATACCAACAGAAAGGACCAAGCCACTCATTGTGCCGATATAAGGAACAAAGCTAATAAGACCAATAAACATACCAATCAAAAGACTAAAATTGAGTCCTGCAATCGTTAAACCAATAGCATAATAGCCTCCCAATATGAGACAAACTGTTCCTTGTCCACGAACAAAGCCTGCAATAGCTCTATCCATTTCATGAAAAATACTACGAACAGTTTCAAGATGATCACGCGGTATTAACGAATCGATTGCTGTTACCATACGTGGCCAATCTAATAACATATAAAATGCCACCACAGGTGCCACAACAAATAGACTAACGATATTAACGATTGATTTTCCTGACTTTAAAAGTGAATTCAAAAGAGACGTAATAAAATCCGAACCTTCTCCCAAAAATCCTTTAATATTATTCCGTAATTCATTTGGATCACTTCCAAAATAGCGCCTTAACCAATCAAAATCATGCTCAACAAAAAAGGTTTGAATACGATTAATGTAAACAGGTAAACCATCACTCATAAATTGCTGTATTTGCCAACTAATAACAGGAATCAAAATAATTAAAGCAGCAACAAAGGTAATAACAATAAATAGGGTGATAAGGACAGTCCCAAACACACGACGAATACCAAATTTTTCAAATAATTGAACAATGGGATTGAGAAAATAAGCCAACACAATCCCTGCCACAAAAGGAAGCAAAATTGATCCAAAAACAAACATAAAAAAAATGAAAAAAATCAGCGTACCAAGCCAAAAAAAGATTTGCCTTTTCATATTATTCGGCAAAGGTAATTGAGTATACGCTGGCACATAAGTCTTATAACGATCACGAGATGTATTCTCACTCACTTTCTTTCTCATAAGCTGCCAAGAAGACTGTCCGTGATTATCTGATATCTTGCTCATAAAATATCCTAAAAAATTCTTCACAAAAAATTATAAACAACTTCAAAATAAGGTACAAGAAAAGTTGCTTATTTTCTTATCAATATCTCTTGCAGAGAGAACTCTATCATGGCATTGCATAATATCAAAACCTGATTTTCCATTAAAGGAAGGCTCCAATGAGCAATCAAGATCTTACAAATAATAAATCCAAGGCTGGGGATAAATCCAAAGCTGGTCTTACCTACGCAAAAGCCGGTGTAAACATCGATATGGGTAATGCCATGGTAGAAAAAATTAAACCCTTTATACGCGCAACAAAACGAGCCGGAACAGATGCAGAAATTGGCGGTTTTGGTGGACTTTTTGATTTAAAAGCAGCAGGCTTTACGGATCCTATCCTAGTAGCAGCCAATGATGGTGTGGGAACAAAATTAAAAATTGCCATTGAAGTAGGTCACCATAACACTGTAGGTATTGATCTTGTAGCTATGTGTGTCAATGATTTACTCGTACAAGGGGCTGAACCTCTCTTTTTTCTGGATTATTTTGCAACTGGAAAGCTTGACCCTGAACAAGGAGCTGCGATTGTTTCCGGTATTGCAGAAGGATGTAAACAAGCCGGTGCTGCTCTTATTGGAGGAGAAACTGCAGAAATGCCAGGAATGTATGCAGAGGGAGATTATGATCTAGCTGGTTTTGCTGTTGGAGCATGCGAACGTAGCAAGCTACTCCCTTCAAAAGATTTGACAGAAGGTGATATTATATTAGGTCTAAGCGCCTCTGGAATTCATTCCAATGGCTTTTCGCTTGTTCGACGAATCATCCAGCAAAATTATCTCAAATGGAATGACCCTGCCCCTTTTTCCCCCGAAAGCAGCCTTGGTATAGCACTTCTTACACCAACACGCATTTATGTAAAATCGCTTCTTCCCATCATGAGAAAATATGAAGGGATTAAAGCTCTTGCTCATATTACGGGTGGAGGTTTTCCTGAAAATATTCCACGTGTCCTTCCATCCTCTCTCTGCGCTGAAGTTAATCTTTCTAACATCAATGTTCCAGCAGTATTTTCATGGATTGCCAAACAAGGTAAAATAGAAGAAACAGAAATGTTAAGAACATTTAATTGTGGTATTGGCATGATCATTATCGTAGCACAGCATGCAGCTGAAACAATTACACAAGCTCTTGAAAGAAAAGGAGAGACTGTAACTCCCCTTGGCATTTTAACAAAATGCCAAGATCAAAATAAAGGAATACTTTATAAAGGGGTACTGCATTTATGAAAAAACAAATCGTCGTTTTCATTTCTGGTAATGGATCCAATATGGTCGCCCTTGCTCAAGCTAGTCAACAAACGGCATATCCTGCTGAAATCGTTGCGGTTATCTGCGATAATCCGCGTGCCAACGGTATTGAAAAAGCGCAAAACCATAACTTACCTATTCATATTGTTGATCGTAAAATTTACAAAACAAAAGAAGAGCATGAAGAAAATATTTTTACAATTTTAAATCAATATAAACCGGATTTTCTCTGCTTTGCAGGGTATATGCGCCTTATCTCACCACGTTTTGTAAAACTTTATGAAGGACGAATTTTAAACATTCATCCTTCTCTTTTGCCTTCATTTAAAGGCTTAAACACACATGAAAAAGCTTTACAAGCAGGTGTAAAAATCACGGGTTGCACTGTTCACCTTGTTACAGAAGACATGGATGCAGGAAAAATCCTTGCCCAAGCAGCCGTTCCAGTCTATCCCCATGATACTGCTGAGTGCTTAGCACAAAGAGTTCTTAAAGCAGAGCATAAACTCTATCCCGAAGCCTTAAAAGCATTTATTGAAGGGAAGAGCAAAATGGTCGATACGCAACAACAGCTTTTATCTTTTTGAGTGTATCAACAATCTATTAATCAGCATATTTCAATGCTTTACACATAGTTTTTGCTCAGTATCTACAATTGAAAATCTCTATGAAATATTGACATAATAGAGTCCATCTCTTCATAAATTTTTGCACAAAATATGTAATTTTTTGAATTTTAGTTCATTTTTAAAATTTTTCTTCTTTATTCAATTCTATGACATTATCATAAGCTCTATTTATCAAAATACTCTCGTATTTCGCCTAAAAAATCTTAAAATACGCAATTTTCTATTGCATAAATTTTTGTTTATGACGAAAGTGTTTCTTTAACTGTTACAGCTAACTGTTTGAGTGTAAAAGGCTTAGATAAAAAACCAAAAACAGCATCTTGTGGAAGATTTTTAGCAAAGGCATCTTTTGCATATCCAGAAACGAAAAGAAATTTGATATCAGGATAGTTTTTACGGACTTCCTTCAATAAAGTGGGCCCATCCATTTCTGGCATCACCACATCGGAAACAATAATATCAACTTCTCCTTTTTGTTCCTCAAGAATAGAGAGTGCTTCCACCCCACTTGCTGCCTCTAAAACCGTATATCCTCTCATTTGAAGAGCTCTTACCCCCCCCATTCTGACCGCATCTTCATCTTCAACCAATAAAACAGTCGCAGATCCTGTTAAGTCTATATTTTTATCTTTCTCTTCATCTTTTTCAATCTTTTGAGAAATTTCTCCTTTTATATTGGGGATATAACGGGGAAGAAAAATATGAAATGTTGCTCCTTCACCTTCTTTACTTTCACAATAAATGTACCCACCGCTCTGCTTGATAATTCCATAAACCATTGATAAACCAAGTCCTGTTCCTTTTCCAACTTCTTTTGTTGTAAAAAATGGCTCAAACATTTTTTCTTGTATAGCAGCGGATATACCAGCCCCTGTATCTGAAATAGTCAATTGCACATACTCGCCAATTGCTAAACCAAGATGATTAAATTCAGCACTTTGTTGCTTTGTAATATTGTTTGTCGCAATCGTAACAATACCTCCATCTAACATGGCATCACGCGCATTAATAACCAAATTCATAATAACACGCTGAAAAGATGCTTGATCAACTTCAACGCTCCACAAATCTCTTCCATGGATAATTTTTAACTGAATATTATTCCCCAAAAGTGGTAAAATAAGATTGCGGATATCTGATAAAAATTCAGTAAAATCAACTTCTTCAGGTCGAAGTGTTTGCTTTCTAGAAAAAGCTAATAATTGCTGTACAAGAGCAGCTGCTCGATTAGCATTATTTTTAATATTGATCAGATCAGCATGAGCAGGATCAGAACTACGATGCGTATTTAAAAGAAGATCACACGACATTAAAATTGCTGTTAAAACATTATTAAAATCATGAGCAATACCGCCAGCCAATTGTCCTACAGCTTGCATCTTCTGACTTTGCATCATTTTGTCTTCAAGTGTTTTTTGTTCGGTTGTTTCAATGACAGAGATAATAAGCAAATCTTGCAATGCATCACCATGATAAGGCGGTACAGACATAATATGGAGTCGTAAATGGCATTCTTCATTTTTTTCTAAAACAGTTTCTAGAGAAACAAAATAATTTTTATTTGTCGCAATTCTCTGAAAAGAACGCTCTAACTGCACACAATCACGACGAGAAATAACATCATAAAAATTGACAGCTTTGTCCATACATCCCGTGAGTGATGAAAAAGCTTTATTCATATGAATCAATTGCCCTGCATGATCCACCACGGCTATTGCAAAAGGACTCGCATCAAAATATTCTCCTAATATACTGGGTAATTTTAATTGATCGTCCTCTTCTTTTTGTATTTGTTGTGGAATGATCACAATACGATAAATGGCCTCCTCTTCTAAGAGAGAAGAAACAGATATAAGACAATGGAATATTTTCTCACAAGTCGTGTGTGAATTTAAACATAACGAAAACCTATAAGGTAAAGAGTAACCTGAACTTTGATATCTGTTGGTTTGCAAACAGATATCACTCCATGAGCTCTTAGCGCCAACGCTATCAAATAACGAATCAAAATTATATTGACCAATTGAGAAATTCGCTAAATCAATTGAAAACCATTCGGCAAAAATCGCATTGGCATAAAGAATAGTTCCTTGTCTATTAACGGATACAAAACCAATAGGGGCTTGATCCAAGTGATTGATAGCCTCTTGAAGGTTCGAGAAAAAAACTTCTCGCGTTTGTTGTAAATGCGAAATATCAGTAATACGCCAAAATAAAAGCTTTTTTTTCTGTTTTGTGATAGGCTGCACGGAAATATTATACCAAACAGATTTTTTTGGTGTAGAATCGGTAAAAATTGGTTGTTCTACTCTCAATTCCTCTTGCGCTGCAAGATTATTACAGGCAGCAACCTTTAAGCGATACGAGAGTGCATCTGCTCCTGGAAGATCAGCAATAACCACATAACAAGACACTTCAGGCTTATAGGTCAGAATTTTTTGATAGTTTTGATTAGAATAATAAACAAAACCAGAAAGATCAGAGATTACAATTGCATCATCGCTCCTATTAAAGATGCTAAAATCAAAATCTTCATGCGACCACACATGATATCTTAAAATGCCCATTCCACACAAAACGAGTGTTGCAACACCGATAATTGCTAGAATCAAAAAAGATATTGATATCGCCTTTTGCAAATAGCTTTGTGGATAAAAAAAACCTAAAATACCCACAATGAAAAGAAAAACTAATATAAAAACAACACCAAAAATCACAACTCTTCGATGAACAGAAGACACTGATCTTTTATTATTATCAAAACCTTTATCCATCTCTCATTGCCTTAGATTTAGCTGTTTCTTATATCACAAAACTTCCTTTATATTCATTGTTATAAAGTATATACTATGATATTATCTTTCTAAGAAAGCTCACTTAATGTTAAAAATTTTATTTCTTGTATTTAAGTGAGCCTTTTAAGGGTGTATTTATAAATTTATCTCGATAAAAAACGATATTTTCACACAAAAATGGGAGAAAATCTATGTATATCTGGTTATCAGAGCAAATAGGTGTATCTGCTGCGAAAATAACGATAAGCTCTTTGTTTTTTATAATAACAATCACAGCTATTACCATAATTATCTTGTTTTTACGTCGTTTAAGTACGAGAAGATTCAGCATTAATAGAAAAAAAAGTCTATCACGATTAGCATTATGTGAAGTAATTTCTATAGATCGAGTACGCCGCCTTGTTTTAGTCCGTTGCGATAATAAAGAACATTTGCTCCTTATTGGCGGATTAACAGATGTGGTTGTAGAATCCGATATTACAGGTACATCTAAAATACAAAAGAGAGAAACACACACACATCTAAATTCCGCCCCTACAGAAAGAAACAACATATCGGATAAAAATCCCTCTCCTTTTACGAATCAAGCGGTAAAAGATTCAGCAATCACCGCCGAAATTGAGGGGCGGCAAGAACCATCTTTATTCATTCCTACTCCTCAAAAATAAAAATACACAATTTTATCACCACGAATTTCGTTTTTTATCATTTCAATGACTTTAATCATCGCGATAAACTCTCTCACGTCGTTCGTGACGTTCTTGCGCTTCCAATGACAAAACGGCTATCGGCCGAGCCTCAAGACGCTTTATACTAATGGGCTCGCCGGTTTCTTCACAAAAACCGTATGTCCCATTATCAATGCGCTCTAAAGCAGCATCTATTTTTGAAATAAGTTTCCTCTGACGATCACGAGCACGTAATTCGATTGTACGATCAGTTTCACAAGAAGCCCGATCAGTCAAATCGGGTTGACCAACATTCTCTTCCTGCAAATTTTCCAAAGTCTCACGAGCTTCTTTTAATATATCATTCTTCCAAGAAACCAGTTTAGCACGAAAATACGCCTTTTGCCGCTCATTCATAAAAGGCTCATCTTCACTAGGGCGATATTGACCATCAATCTCTTCGCTCATGCAATAAAAAACCTCCACATATGCTATGTGCGGTCTATATATTGTGCAATACCCATCAACACAAGAGTAAAATGTCTTTTCATAACAATTGACGAATATGTCTAAATGCACTGTTTAGGTTTAATCGCTTTTTATGTAGATTGGATTCTTGATCAAATCTCATCCAGAATCATTTTTCTCGCTTATTGAAAAACTTTAAAAAGAAGGAAATCTAATATCAGATATCAGAGCCATCCCTCCCCTACTCTCTCATTCATTGTTTAAAGTCTAAATGAAGCAACAATAAATCATTTCATCAATGCAAAAAAATAAAATCTTTATAAAGGCAAAGTGTGATATTCACGTTTCAAATACATCAAAGCATCTTTTTCTTGATTACAGTTAATTGCAACAACCTCACCAATCAAAACACAATGGGTTGCGTGCTCATGCCAACAAATCAAACGACAATCAAACGATGCTAGAGCATCTGAAAGACTAGGCGCCCCCGTTTGCAAAGCTCCCCATTGAGCAACATCAAAACGCTCATTTTGTGTAGAATTGCAACGCCTCGAAAAAACATCCGCTAATGAACGATGCTTTCCTGCCAAGCTATTAACACAAAAATTTCCATTCTCCATAAACACCTGATTCTTTAAATTATGGCGCATGAGACAAACAAGAAGGGTTGGAGGATCATCAGATAAAGAACAACACGCCGAAACAGTCACCCCGCGTCTTCCCTTAATACCATTTGTTGTCACAATATGCACAGCTCCTGCAAAAAGACTCATGGCATCTCGATATTCTTGGGAAGAAACCGCGATAGTATGTTTATGTTGAAGTTCAGGCATCAAATATGTTTTATGATTCGACATATCTTTCACTTATAAAGCTTTAAAATTTCAAGCGATCTTTCCATAAAAAGATCTATAATACATATTCTTTCTTTTCCGTCATAACACAAAAGATATTTGTGTATACACAGCGATATGATAAAAACTGCCAATCAAGGAGATTTTAATGCCCCATTCTCATCTCATTTCGCCTTCTCTCTTGGCTTCTGATTTTTCTAAACTTGGACAAGAAATGTTAGATGTTGTTGATGCTGGTGCAGATTGGCTTCATCTTGATATTATGGATGGGCACTTTGTTCCTAACATCACCTTTGGTCCTGAAATAGTCAAGGCTCTACGCCCATTAACAAAAGCAATATTTGATGTCCACCTGATGATCGCACCAGTAGACCCTTATTTGGAAGCTTTTGCAAAAGCGGGTTCAGATATTATAACCATTCATGCTGAAGCAAGTCCACATCTTCATCGTTCATTACAAACAATCAAAAAAATGGGAAAAAAAGCAGGAATCGCACTCAATCCAAGCACCCCTGAACATGTACTTGAATATTTGCTTGATCAATTAGATCTCATTCTCATCATGACAGTCAATCCCGGTTTTGGTGGACAAAGTTTTATTCCAGAAATAAAAGATAAAATTAAGCGCGTTAAAAGCATGATTGCAAACCGCCCTATTGATCTTGAAGTTGATGGTGGTATCACCGTTGATACAATTGGGATAGCAGCAAAAGCTGGTGCAAATGTATTTGTCGCAGGCTCTGCAATTTATAAAGATGGAAATAAAGAGCTTTACAGAACACGTATTAATGCATTGCGCCAAGCCGCAATCCTCTCACAACAAGGAAAAAAATGATGATCGCACGTTATTCCCGCCCTGCAATGGTAACAATTTGGTCTCCCGAAACAAAATATCGTATTTGGTTTGAAATTGAAGCCCATGCCTGTGATGCCCTTGCTCACTTAGGGATTATTCCGAAAGAAGCCGCCAAAGTCATTTGGGAAAAAGGGGCAGCAGCTAAATTTGATGTCAATCGCATTGATGAAATTGAAGCAATTACCAAACATGATGTTATCGCATTTCTAACCCACCTAGCTGAATTCATTGGACCAGAAGCACGTTTTATCCACCAAGGCATGACATCATCTGATGTTCTCGATACAACGCTGAACATTCAATTGATGCGTGCGAGTGATATTTTGCTAAAGGATATAGATCAACTTCTTGAAGCATTAAAAAGACGTGCTTTTGAGCATAAAGAGACAATCACTATTGGGCGGAGTCATGGCATTCATGCTGAACCGACAACATTTGGAATCAAGTTTGCTCTTGCATACGCTGAATTTTCCCGTTGTCGCAAACGTCTTCTTGCAGCACGAGAAGAAATTTCTACTTGCGCGATTTCAGGAGCCGTAGGAACTTTTGCAAATATCGATCCACGCGTTGAAGAACATGTAGCAAAAGCCTTGAGGATGCGTGCTGAACCAGTTTCCACCCAAGTAATACCAAGAGATCGTCATGCTATGTTTTTTGCAACACTTGGTGTTATTGCTTCCTCTATTGAAAGGCTAGCGATAGAAATACGCCATTTACAACGAACAGAAGTTCTTGAAGCAGAGGAACATTTCTCACCTGGGCAAAAAGGTTCATCGGCAATGCCTCATAAACGTAATCCAGTTTTAACAGAAAATTTAACTGGATTAGCCCGTATGGTACGTGCATTTGCACTCCCAGCCATGGAAAATGTAGCTCTTTGGCATGAACGTGATATTTCCCATTCATCTGTTGAGCGTTATATTGCTCCAGATGCGACTATTACACTTGATTTTGCTCTTTCTCGCCTCACATCTGTCATTGAAAATCTTATTGTCTATCCAGAAAATATGCAAAAAAATCTCAATAAATTCCGCGGTCTTGTTCACTCACAACGGGTTCTTTTAGCCCTCACACAAGCAGGGATTAGTCGTGAAGATTCTTATCGAATTGTACAACGAAATGCGATGAAAGTTTGGGAACAAGGAAAAGATTTTTTAGAAGAACTCCTCAATGACAAAGATGTTACCAAAGCTTTAAGTGAAGAAGAACTTCGCGAAAAATTTGATCTTTCTTACCACACCAAACATATCAATACGATTTTTAAACGTGTTTTTGAAGAACAATAAAGCGACATAGAAAACCAAAATCCATTCCACCTATGATCAAAAATCTGTTGTAACAAAGAAAACAATTCATGAGAGCAAATCAACTCGATATTCTTATTGTTCCTGGCTACAAAGGATCTGGTCCAGATCATTGGCAAACACGCTGGGAAAAAAAATTGTCTACAGCCCGCCGCATTGAACAACTCCATTGGTCAAAGCCTGTTTGTGAAGAGTGGGTTAACAAAGTTAAAACCGCCATCGCAAAAGCTCAAAGGCCTGTTATGCTTATTGCTCATTCATTAGGAGTTCCCAGTGTTATTCATGCAACTGTACAAAATACAGAAAAAATTTGTGGCGCATTCTTTGTTGCACCTCCAGATGTCGCCAATGAAAAAATACGTCCCAAACATTTAATGACATTTGGCCCCTATCATCGCCAAAAGCTTCCTTTTCCTTCTATTGTCATAGCCAGTCGCAACGATGAGTTTTGTCAATTTTCAGTAGCAGAAAAAATTGCCAATGATTGGGGATCACTCTTTGTTGATGCTGGGTATTCTGGCCATATTAACGCAGAATCCGGACACGGACCTTGGCCTGAAGGGCTTATGGTCCTCTCTCACTTTCTTGCAAAAATTTGATCCAAAAGAGGTGATCTTCTTTCTCATCGCTTATGTATCTTCACCTTTGGGTAAACGTGTAATGATAAAAATTATAAAAGTATCATAGCAATATCATTGAGAAATTCTATCAATTAGGATAGTATCATTTATCAATGTTATTAAAAACCTCTCAAGATAAATAGAGAATCATGATGAATCGTCGCCACCGTATTTATGAAGGCAAGGCTAAAATTTTATATGAAGGACCTGAACCAGGGACTTATATTCAATTTTTTAAAGATGATGCAACTGCCTTTAATGCAAAAAAACATGAAATTATCGACGGAAAGGGGGTTTTAAACAACCGAATTTCGGAACATATTTTTAGCCATCTTGGACGTTTGGGCATCCCAACACATTTTATCAAACGTATAAACATGCGCGAACAGCTTATTAAAGCGGTGGAAATCATTCCGTTGGAAGTTGTTGTTCGCAATGTTGCTGCTGGCTCTCTTGCTAAGCGTTTAGGACTGGAAGAAGGAACCCCGCTTCCGCAATCCATCATTGAATTCTACTATAAAAATGATTCTCTCGATGATCCTATGGTAACGGAAGAACATATCACAGCTTTTGGGTGGGCTGTCCCACAAGAGATAGAAGATATCATGCAACTTTCAATTCGTATTAATGATTTTCTTTCTGGGCTTTTTGCCGGTGTTAACATCCAATTAATTGATTTTAAAATGGAATTTGGTCGCCTGTGGGAAGATGAAACGATGCGCATTGTTCTTGCTGATGAAATCTCTCCTGATTCTGCACGACTATGGGATATGCACACACAAGAAAAAATGGATAAAGACCGTTTTCGTCGTGATATGGGTGGGCTTATTAATGCCTATCAAGAAGTTGCCAAACGTCTTGGTATTATGAATGAAAATGAACCAACACGACCAAGTGGTCCCGTTCTCGTAAAGTAAAAACAAGGTAAAAAAACATTACCTTATATAAATACCCCTCTTCAAAGGAGAGGTTCTTTTAAAAACAGGAAGCAAAAAATGAAAGCACGCATTACAGTTACTTTAAGAGAAAGCGTTCTTGATCCACAAGGAGAAGCAATTGTCGGTGCTTTAAAAAGTTTAGCTTTCGAAGGCATTCAATCCATTCGTCAAGGAAAGGTTTTTGATATTGTTCTTGATGAACTACCTTCTGAAACCGCAAAGAAAAAACTTGAACAAATGTGTGAAGAGTTACTCGCAAATACTGTCATTGAAAATTATACAATCGAACTTTTTTAAGTGAAACGCTCATGAAAACTGCCATCATTCAACTTCCTGGATTAAATCGTGATCGAGATATGGTTGCAGCATTACATCATATAACGGGAGTTGAGCCACTAAAAATTTGGCAAACAGAAACAACAATTCCAGATGTAGATGTTATTATTATTCCTGGTGGCTTTTCCTATGGCGACTACTTAAGGTGTGGTGCGATTGGAGCGCGAACTCCCGTCTTAAAAGCCATTCGTGAAAAAGCACAAGAAGGTACGACAATTATAGGTATCTGTAATGGATTTCAAATTTTGTTGGAAGCAGGATTATTACCCGGTACTTTAATGCGTAACGCTTCTTTAAAGTTTGTTTGTCGTGAAATCAAACTTGAAGTCGTCAACGCCAAGACAAAATTTTCTCGATATTATTCTAAAGGACAAATTATTCGTTGTCCTGTTGCCCATCATGACGGAAATTATTTTATTGATAGTGAAACATTGAAACAAATGGAAGACAATGAACAAATTGTTTTTCGCTATGCAGAAAATACAAACCCGAACGGCTCAATGAAAGATATTGCTGGTATTGTTAATAAAGCTGGTAATATTCTTGGTATGATGCCCCATCCTGAAAACTTTATTGAACCCGCCCATGGAGGTACTGACGGTCGTTTACTTTTTCAAAGTGCTTTAGAGTTAGTAAATGGATAATGCTGCAAAAATACTCGCGCTCCATAATTTAAAAAAACAGGGATTTATACCATTTCTCGCATCGTAAATCTATAAACAAAGCTCTTCACAAACAACAATGGATATTATTTTCTAAACACATAATTATTTAAGACCATTTTTGGTCTTAAATCCCACCAAATAAACGGACAAAATCTTCAGCTTACTGTCTATAAATATTTTTATTATTAAACAACATTATTGTTTATAATATAAGCTGCTAGGTTAAAAAAATAAAAATGCTAAATTTCGATTAATTTGACGGATAAATACTCATGAAGCCTTGCAATAACATCACTATTACACCAGAACTCATTGCACAACACGGGCTAAAAGAAGATGAATATCAACGTATCCTGACGTTAATCGGTAGAGAACCAACATTTACTGAACTAGGAATTTTTTCTGCAATGTGGAACGAACATTGTTCCTATAAATCATCTAAAAAATGGCTAAAAACTCTTCCGACAGAAGGAAAATGTGTCATCCAAGGACCTGGTGAAAATGCTGGTGTTGTCGATATTGGCGAAGGACAATGTGTTGTTTTCAAAATGGAAAGCCATAACCACCCTTCTTATATTGAACCTTATCAAGGTGCAGCGACAGGTGTTGGTGGTATTTTACGTGATGTCTTTACAATGGGAGCCCGTCCTGTTGCTGCTATGAATGCATTGCGATTTGGTGCTCCTGATCACCCACGAACACGCCATCTTGTTTCTGGTGTTGTTTCTGGAATAGGTGGTTACAGCAATTCTTTTGGCGTTCCAACGGTTGGTGGAGAAGTAAATTTTGATGAGCGTTATAATGGCAATATCCTTGTTAACGCTTTTGTCGCCGGTATTGCAAAGACAAACGCCCTTTTTTATTCTAAAGCGCAAGGTATTGGACTCCCTGTTGTTTATCTTGGTGCAAAAACAGGACGTGATGGTGTCGGTGGAGCAACAATGGCCTCTGCTGAATTTGATGATTCAATCAGTGAAAAACGCCCAACTGTTCAAGTAGGTGATCCTTTTACAGAAAAATGTCTCCTTGAAGCATGTTTAGAGCTCATGGAACTTAGAGCCGTGGTTGCTATTCAAGATATGGGAGCCGCAGGACTCACCTCTTCTGCCGTTGAAATGGGAGCAAAAGGAAATTTAGGGATACAGCTTAATCTCGATACAGTTCCTGTTCGAGAAGAAAACATGACAGCCTATGAAATGATGCTTTCTGAAAGTCAAGAGCGTATGCTCATGGTCCTTAAACCAGAACTAGAAAAGCAAGCAGAAGCAATTTTTCATAAGTGGGGGCTACATTTTTCTATCATTGGGAAAACAACCGATGATTTACGTTTTCGTGTATTTCATCAAGGGGAAGAAGTTGTCAATCTTCCCATCAAAGAGCTTGGTGATGAAGCGCCTGTTTATGATCGTCCTTGGAGTGAGCCGGCAAAAAAAACACCCTTGAAAGCAGAAGACGTCAAAAAAGTTGAAAATCTTGGTGATGCGCTTCTGACCTTATTGAATTCTGCTAATCAAAGTTCACGGCGATGGGTTTATGAACAATATGATACCCTTATCCAAGGAAATAGCCTTGTTTGTCCAGGAGGTGATGCAGGCGTTATCCGTGTAGGAAACAACAGCAAACGTGCTCTTGCTTTTTCTTCTGATGTAACACCTCGCTATTGTGAAGCAGACCCTTATGAAGGGGGGAAACAAGCTGTCGCAGAATGCTGGCGAAACATTAGTACGACAGGTGCAACACCACTGGCTGCTACAGATAATCTCAATTTTGGTAACCCTGAAAAACCTGAAATTATGGGACAGCTGGTTTTTGCTATTAAAGGTATAGGAGAAGCTTGTAGAATCCTCGATTTTCCTATCGTTTCAGGCAATGTTTCTCTTTACAATGAAACAAATGGGGAAGCCATTCTTCCAACCCCCACAATTGCTGGGGTAGGTCTTCTTAATGATTGGTCTAAAATGGTAACAATAAGTGGTATGCAAAATGGAGATATTCTTGTTTTAGTAGGAAATTGCGGCTCCCATTTAGGACAATCAATCTATGCACGTAACATTTTAAATATTGATGCAGGCGCCCCCCCCCCCCTGTAGATTTACAACTTGAAAAAAAGCATGGTCAATTTGTTCGAGATGTCATACATCGTGGTTTTATTCACGCCGCCCATGACCTTTCTGACGGAGGATTAGCGATAGCACTTGCTGAAATGGTGATTAAAGCAGGTAAAGGAATCAAAGTAAAATTAAGCAATAAATCACCCCATCATGCAGAACTTTTTGGAGAAGACCAAGGACGTTATCTTTTAGCCGTCAAACCTCACTCTCTTAATAGTCTTAAAGAGCGTGCACAAATCAATACAGTTTCTTTAACAGAGCTAGGTCAAGTCGAGGGTACTTCCCTTAATATAGATGGGATATTAACACTTTCAGTAGACAAACTCACAAAAGCCTATGAAAACTGGTTTCCACAATTTATGGGTGAAGAATAAAAATTGTTTTTTCTCTTAAACAGCCTTTATAAAAAAATGAACAACATAGGAGAATAATGATGGCAATGAGTGCCCATGCAATTGAAACGCTTATTCGTGAAGGCATTCCTGATGCTACTGTAACAATTCGTGATCTTGCTGGAGATGGGGAACATTATGCTGCAGAAGTTATTTCTGAAAGTTTTCGTGGTAAAACCCGTGTTCAACAACATAAAATGGTCTATGATGCCCTTAAAGGCAATATGGGAAATGACCTTCACGCCTTAATGTTGCAAACAAATGTCCCAAAATAATCTAAAATTTTTTCTTGCATTCACACATTTAATACGATTAAAAGCAGTATGGATATAAATTACACACTGATAAAAATCTGAAATATCGAGGGATAAAAATGACCACTGTTCATGATTTTATTGACAACGAAATTAAAACAAACGACGTCATTTTATTCATGAAAGGAACACCTGACGCTCCGCAATGCGGGTTTTCAGGACAAGTGGTTCAAATCCTTGATTATTTAGGATTGAATTATAAAGGGATTAATATCTTAACTTCTAACGAATTGCGTCAAGGGATTAAAGATTACTCAAATTGGCCAACAATTCCACAGCTTTATATCAAAGGTGAATTTATCGGAGGCTGTGATATTGTTAAAGAGATGTTTCAAAACAATGAGTTACAGGAACTTTTGAAAGAAAAAAATATTCCCTGTAATCAATCATAGGTATCTTTCATTTTATTCAGACTCTTAAAAAGAGCTGTTTTCAGACGAAATTTTTATTTCAAGGATGCCATATGTCATATTCAGTCGATGAACAAACGCATAGAGATGCGATTAGAAACAAAATTGGCTATAAAGAATTTGTTATTCTTATTGCTTCGCTTATGGCTATTAACGCTATAGCTGTTGATATTATGCTGCCAGCTATGCCCAATATTTTAGACGGCTTAAATGTTCTCAATGAAAATGATCAACATTATATCATTTCGAGTTATCTTATTAGCTATGGCATTGCTCAAATATTTTTCGGTCCAATAAGCGATAGGTATGGACGACGTAAACTTATTCTTCTCGGGCTTGCTTTCTATTCATTTACGGCGATTGGCTGTGCCTTTGTAACTGATTTTTCTCTCTTGCTTATTTTACGTATCTTGCAAGGTATTGGAGGGGCTGCTATGCGGGTTCTTACAGTTTCCGTCGTACGTGATCTTTACAGTGGTCGAAAAATGGCAGAAGTTATGTCTATTGTTATGATGGTTTTTCTTGTTGCACCAATGGTTGGTCCCGCAACAGGACAGATCATTTTACTGCTCGGACATTGGCAATATATTTTTATTTTCATGGCAATGATTGGTTTAGGACTGATGATTTGGATTCAACTGCGCTTGCCTGAAACTCTTTATACGCAACGCTCTCTTTCCTTTTTTTCAGTTAAACACAACTTATGGATTGTAATAACCAATCGCACAACACTTTGCTATACACTTGCAACTTCCATTATTTTAGGCTGTATCTTTACCGCCGTTAATACATCACAACAAACATATGAAGGGATCTATAATCTAGGACTTTGGTTCCCTATTGCTTTTGCAGTTGGTGCTGCATTTCAAGCTCTATCATCATTCTTTAACTCTCAACTCGTTGGACGCCTTGGAATGCGGCGTATTGCTCATACTATGCTTTTGCTCTTTTGTGCCGCTTCATGCATTTGGTTTATTGGGTCCATCTTAGCAGGTGGTGTTATCCCTTTTCCTTTTTATATGACGTTATATTGTATATTAATGTTTACCTGCGGTGGTATTATGGCCAATTTCAATACACTCGCTCTTGAACCTGTAGGAGAAATAGCTGGAACAGCTTCTTCTGTATCCGGCTTTCTTCAAACATCTATCGGTGCAGGACTTAGCTTTTTTATTGCCCAACAATTTGATGAAACAACCATCCCAAACTCAGCAGGATTTTTCTTTCTGAGTCTCACTGCCATACTTCTCGTCTTATGGGCTGAACGTGGTCATCTTTTTAGACAATATCATAGTAATCCTAACGAATAAATATTACTATGAAAGATTAATAACATCTCTCTTGAACAATAAGAAACAATAAGAAGATAAACCTATCAGACAAAATAAAACATCTCCAAATAGAACACTCTTGTGTTAACATTCACATTGTTTGTTTAAAGGTACAGCTCTCGAAATATCAAATCATTTCACGACAGCACCCATAAATGGTATAATGTAAAAAAACAAACATACCTATTGTTGCAACAACTCTTGTATGTGAAACGGTTTATTAAAAAATATTTTTATTCTTTTCTTCAATAGTTTTTATGAAGACGGGCTGGTCTCTCATCTCATGATAGGCAAACAAACAGTTTTGATTGATTTAACCTGAACAAGATCGAAATAAGAGAAAAACTTACGCTTTAGGTCTTTCTTTCAATATAAAAAATAATAAATTATCCTTATAAATTAATATCTTAAACAATCATAAAACTATAGGGAATTTTCCCCATTTATAAAATACATTTAATTAATAAATTTTCCTGATTTTGGAAATCCTTTTGGAACCAAACGCCCAACTCCCGCACGCGTTCCCATCCATTCAAAGAGATCGTCCGCCTGACGGTTAAAGATTCGTTCAGCTGTATCTTGCCAACTTAAGCCTTCTGATAAATTAAAAGTCTTGGCATCAACAACACCACCTTCTTTATAACGCTGTAAACGAACACCTTTACCGCGATTCATTTCTGGTATTTGTTCAATAGAAAAAATAAGCATTTTACGGTTTTCACCAACTACAGCCACATGATCACCATTTACCGGAACACAAAGCTTTACCTTATCAGGAGCTTTCACATTCATCACTTGCTTTCCTTTTCGTGTATTGGCGATCACTTCTGCAGAAGAAACAATAAAACCATTACCGTGAGATGAAACCAAGAGCAATTTTTCCTCGGCGCGATGCACAAAAGCTGTGAGAACATCGTGCTCATCATCCATATCAACTAAAAGACGAATAGGTTCACCATGTCCCCGCCCTCCAGGTAAACTATTTGCACCAATAGCAAAAAACTTTCCACCCGTACTGATCAGCACAATCTTGTCGGTTGTAAATGCCGGAAATGCTAACTTTAAACTGTCTCCTTCTTTAAAAGAAAGCGCTTTATAATCGGTCAAATGTCCCTTCAAAGCGCGCATCCACCCCTTTTCAGAAATAACAATAGTAATCGGTTCTTTTTCGATCATTGCTTGTTGAATATCATCAAGATCATGTCTTGGTGCCTCTTCAAACGTCGTACGTCTTTTCCCCAAGAGTGTTTCAGGACCAAAAGTGTTTCGAACTTTTTTGATTTCTTCTGAAATTATTTTCCACTGTTTTATAGGAGAAGCTAACAAATTCTGTAGTTTTTCTTTTTCAGCTTTCAAACTTTCAAATTCTTTACGAATTTCAAATTCCTCAAGTTTACGCAAAGAACGCAAGCGCATATTAAGAATAGCTTCAGCTTGATTTTCTGTTAATTCAAACCGATTAATCAGCTTCTTTTTCGGTTCATCCTCTTCACGAATAATCTGAATGACCTCATCGAGATTTAAATAGGCAATAAGATATCCATGAAGAATTTCCAATCGGCTATCAATTTGATCAAGCCGATAATGAGAGCGACGAATAAGCACTTCTTGACGATGTTCAAGCCATTGCTGCAAACTTTCTCGTAAAGAAAGAACATTGGGTATTTTTCCCAAAGACAAAACATTCAGATTGAGGGGAAATCTTACTTCAAAGTCAGTCAATTTAAAAAGAGACTCCATAAGGAGCTCCGGATCAACCGACCGATTTTTAGGAACCAGCACGATTCTGATATCTTCTGCTGATTCATCTTGGATATCCTCAAGCATTGGCAATCGGCGTGCAAGCAATAACTCTGCTGTTTTTTCAATAAGACGTGACTTTTGAATCTGATAGGGAATTTCAGTCACAACAATCACATAAGAACCACGGCTACCAGGTTCCTGATGCCAACGTGAACGCAAGCGAAAGAATCCACGCCCAACACGATAGGATTCCTCAATACTTTTTTTAGGTTCAACTAAAATTCCCCCCGTCGGAAAATCAGGACCAAGAACGAATTGATTTAATGCCTCATCATTTACATCGGGATGCGCAATCAAATGGAGTGCTGCATCACAAAGCTCAGCAACATTATGGGGTGGAATAGATGTTGCCATACCAACAGCAATACCAGAAGAACCATTTGCTAAAAGATTAGGGAAAGCTCCTGGTAAAACAACCGGCTCTTCATCTTCCTCATTATAGGTTAAACGAAAATCAATAGCATTCTCATTAATTCCTTCAAGTAACAATGCAGCCACTTCAGTCATACGTGCTTCCGTATAACGCATGGCAGCAGCATTATCACCATCAATATTACCAAAATTGCCTTGCCCATCAACCAACGGATAACGAACAGCAAAACTTTGAGCCAAGCGCACCAAGGCATCATAAATAGACGCATCCCCATGAGGATGAAATTTTCCCATGACATCACCAACAATCCGCGCACATTTCGCATAAGACTGTCCAGGATTTAGTTTGAGAAGACGCATCGCATGAACAATCCGCCGGTGGACCGGCTTCAATCCATCACGTACATCAGGCAATGCACGGTGTGTAATCGTAGAAAGTGCATAAGCCAAATAACGTTCCTGTAAAGCAGAGCGTAATTCTATTGGTTCAATATGTTCTTTATCAAAAGGTAAATTCATTTTATCAGACATAGTATTAAAACAACAATTCCCACAATAATAAGAAATTATCTTATAGGATTTATTTAGTGAAATCTTCTATGAGTCGACTTTTTTATTAAAAGTCAATTACATAAAAACAAACGCTGCAATTAGAACATGAACAGAAAATTATATCAATTTGAAAAATTTATACATGTCCGTCCCCCTTGTCCTAAGTAATTTATTGAAAGCTTTGTCAAATCCGACGATAATTAACTGCCCACAAAGAGCTATTTCATCCTTTCTGGAATGACAAAAGCACCTTTCAAACATCATCTTTTATTATAAAGATAAATTGTATAACAATCCCCTTCAGTTTTTCTATGAAAAACTAAAAAATATTCAAAACTTATGAAACTTAAACTTTTTAGAGTAAGTCCATAGAATGGAAAATCACATTATTTTCATAAAAACGAAGAGACACAATTCTCTGCTACAACGTTGTAAAAACTTCAATAAAAAATAAATAATATATTGACACATAAAGATAATTCATTTTTTTCAACTAAAATGAGACTCCCGAATATTATAGAGTTCTTTCATTCTAATTTATTCATGATCAAGCAATCATAATCATTTCCTCACCTATCACAAGTGGAAGAGCCACTATAGAAACAAGGAATAAAAATGCCTCGTAAAGAATCAACACAATAGCGTTTTTACCTATCTAAATTTCACAAACAGCCACACACACCAATGGCTCTTGAAAGGCATCAAAACTTCACTCTACGTAGAAAAGATGAAAACAATCCATTATCAACTTTATGAGCTATTTTTGTGAGTAGGAGCCATGCGGATTCCTAAATCACGTAATTGTGTAGGAGAAACATCAGACGGAGCACTCATCAAAAGATCAAGCGCCTGTTGATTCATAGGAAATAAAGCAACTTCACGCAAATTTTTAACACCTTGCAACAGCATAATGATGCGGTCAATTCCTGCAGCCATACCACCATGTGGTGGAGCCCCATAATGGAATGCACGATAAAGACCACCGAAACGATCTTTCACAACTTCCTTAGAAAGTCCTACAAGTTCAAAAACTTTAAGCATCATTTCTGGTAAGTGATTACGAATTCCACCTGATGCAATTTCATAACCATTGCAAACAAGATCATATTGAAAAGCTTTAATAGTAAGAGGATCTTGACAGGCAAGGGCATTTTCTCCCCCTTGAGGCATAGAAAAAGGATTATGTCCAAAATCAATCTTTTTTTCATCTTCATTCCATTCAAAAAATGGAAAATCAACAATCCACGCCAAAGAGAAACTATCTCTATCAAGAAGATCTAATTCTTCTCCTACCCTTGTGCGTGCGGCTCCGGCAAAAGATGAAAACTTTTTTGGATCGCCAGCTACAAAAAAACAGGCATCCCCACTTTCAAGCCCAAGCTGTATACGGATTGCTTCAGTCCTCTGTTCACCAATATTTTTGGCGATAGGCCCTGCTCCTTCAAATTTTCCTTCTTCTTCACGCCAAAAAATATAACCGAGCCCTGGTTGCCCCTCACCTTGTGCCCATACATTCATACGATCACAAAAAGCACGACTTCCACCCGTTTTAGCTGGAATAGCCCACACTTGAGCATTCTCATCATTCGCTAAAATTTGAGCAAAGACTTTGAAACCAGAATTATAAAAATGCTGAGAAACATCTTCCATAATGATCGGATTACGTAGATCAGGCTTATCAGAACCATATTTTTGCATTGCTTCATCATAGGAAATGCGAGGAAAGCTTTGTGTCACAGTCTTTCCATCTGCAAATTCTTCAAAAATAGAACGCATAATAGGTTCCATAGTTGCTAAAACATCTTCTTGCTCAACAAAACTCATCTCAACATCTAATTGATAAAATTCACCAGGAAGACGGTCGGCCCTTGGATCTTCATCTCTAAAACATGGAGCAATCTGAAAATAACGATCAAAACCTGACATCATCAACAATTGTTTATATTGCTGTGGCGCTTGCGGTAACGCATAAAATTTTCCCTGATGAACACGACTTGGAACCAAAAAATCACGCGCTCCTTCCGGCGATGAAGCTGTCAAAAGTGGCGTCGTAAATTCCGTAAAACCATTATTTTGCATAGCCCGTCTCATAGCCGCAATAATTTCAGTCCGACGCATGATATTTTTGTGCATAGTCTCCCGACGCAAATCAAGAAAACGATATTTTAATCGAATATCTTCTGGATAATCAGGCTCACCAAAAACCGGTAAAGGAAGCTCATCAGATTTCGAAAGAATTTCTACCTCTTGTGCAAAAATTTCAATCTCACCTGTTGGAAGCGTTGCATTAATAACCTCATCAGAACGTGCACACACCTCCCCATCCACACGAATAACCCATTCAGAACGCACTTTTTCAATAACTTTAAAAGCTGGTGAAGCAGGATCAGCAACAATTTGTGTGATTCCAAAATGATCACGTAAATCCACAAAAAGAATCCCTCCATGATCACGAACACGATGAACCCACCCCGAAAGACGAACTTGTGTTCCTACATCACATCTACGAAGAGCCGCACAATGATGACTGCGATAACGGTGCATGTTTTTTGCCTTTGATTATAATATTCACATGCGCTACAAACGCTTTTTAATAACCATTTGTCAAGATATGAGAATAAAAACTCAAAAATAAAGTCAATAAAGCACAAATTTAATTTATCGAATTATAATAAAATGATGAATCTTATTACACAAACAACAGATCTTGAAATTGCACTTAACGCTCTACGTACCTCTGATTTTGTAACAGTCGATACTGAGTTTATCCGCGAAACAACTTTTTGGCCTCAACTGTGTTTAATCCAGCTCGCATCACCAGATGTCACAGTTTTGATTGATCCCATAGCACCAGATATTGATTTACAACCTTTTTTTGACCTTATGATCGATAAAAAAGTTGTAAAAGTTTTTCATGCTGCGCGCCAAGATATTGAAACAATTTATCATCTTGGAGGTGTTATTCCTTCCCCTCTCTTTGATACGCAAATAGCAGGATCAATTTGTGGATTTGGTGATTCTATCTCCTATGATCAAATTGTACAACGCTGCACGGGGCATCATCTTGATAAATCCTCCCGCTTTACAGACTGGAGTTACCGCCCTTTGTCTGAAAAACAACTGCTCTATGCACTTGCCGATGTAACTTACTTAAGAGATGTTTACCTGTTATTGAAAAAAAGGTTAGAAAAAAATCAACGTGCTCACTGGATGGACGATGAAATAACAATCCTTTTAAATCCTAAAACCTATGATATGCCAGAAGATGAAGCATGGAAAAAAGTGAAAGGAAAAATTAAAAAGCCACGTGAACTTGCTGTATTACAAAAGATAGCAGCTTGGCGGGAACGTGAAGCACGAAAATACAATATGCCACGTCGTCATATCATAAAAGATGAATGTCTTATAGAAATAGCAACCCAACAACCAAAAGATGAATCTGCATTAAAGCGGTTGCGCAGTCTTAATAAGAACTGGGATAAACTCTCAATTTCTCAATCATTAATCAAAGCTGTCCACGAAGGATTAGAGGTGGATCTTTCTACTTTACCCCCCATTCCTAAACATAATCCACTCAATGATACGACGGCCGCTGTTATCGATCTACTTAAAGTGTTATTAAAAATTGTTGCAAATGAAAACAGCATTGCCCCTAAAATTATTGCAACATCTAATGATTTAGAAAAAATTGCCAATGGAGGAATAAAGAAAAATATTCCTGCTATGAATGGCTGGCGCTATGAAATATTTGGTCAAAAAGCCGAACAACTGCTAAAGGGCCAGATAGGATTTTACTTTAACGATGGAAAAGTAAGCACAAAACAGCTTTAATTTACATTTTTATTTTAAAAATCCATTATGATACATATAATCTACATCAATTGGTATGCCCTATAGGCCAACGCAAATAGGATAAATAAAACCTACTTCTGACAAAGTTAAAAACTTAAATAGTAAACTCTTATTAAAAATGACAGATAAATCTTTATTAGATCAATCAAATAGCAATCTTATTAAGAAAATCTAAAAAAACAGACAGCTCCTCATTTAAAAGTTTTAAAAAGAAAAAGCTCTGATAATAAAAGCGTATTCATTACAAAAATAGTAGCCTAGCAATCGGAACAAACAAAGATATAATGCCTCACGTCACCATATCGTATTAAAAAAACTACCGAGATTGCAATCTAACAATCAAAAACGATCCAGCATAACAACTAAAATACCTAACAAAGGCAATATATTTATTTATAAAGATAATCTAGCGTTATTTATATTAAATTAGCCCCCGAATATCGTAAGTTTCTCTCATTCCATCTCAATAAGACTCATAAAGTTTTACATAAGAAATTATATTATAAAGCGCTGTTTTTTTTATAGATTAAACACATTTCAAAGGATTCAAAAATCATGGTTAATAAATAGTTATGATTTATTTTTATTTTTTATAGTGGAAGGATTTTATAATGACTGAAATGATATTCTTTTGCCAGACCGTGAAAGTGCAAAACTGTTTCATATGAGTATTTCAACATTCCGCCGTCATGTAACCAATGGATCTCTTCCAAAACCTTTAAAGTTTTGTTTTTTATCGCGTTGGTTACAATCGAATCTTATCAAGATAATCGAGCAAGCTAAACAGAAACGTTATAACGACGCAGCATAAAAGAAAATCTTTTCACGTAAAAATGGACAAGGCTTTTCATTTTCACATGAAGCTTATGAAGTGAAAAATCCATCCTGTGACGCAAATAACAGAATAAAAAATTATGTTTTCTTTTATGAATGCTCAGGGCATTACAAATGCCTTGCATGGAGTCTGGCTTGGGCGTTATGGAACAAGTCCTATTGTCCAGCTCGTGATGATAGATTGCCTAGTTTATCCCTTGTCAATGGCCCTATTATAAGACATAAAACACGAATAAATTAGAAAAAAATCAAAAAATTTCAAAAGCGAGAGGTTGTTTTATTATTTTTGATAACTTCTGTAATCGTCCAAGAGGACGTTCTCCTAATAACCCAGCGTAATTCTTTGGGATCTGCAGGATAATATGATCTGCTTTTTTATGCCACAATAAATGAGGTAAAATTCCTGCAACAGAAGCACTAAAAAGATGAGCAATACGCATAGTTTCGCCAAGAATACGTGCTTTTTCAATTATATTTTGAGTTGCTAATTGAAAAATGGGAAGAGATTCTTTATCAACCAATAAACTCGTATTGCGAAAAAAAACAGCAAGCGCTGCATAAAGGCGCCCTTCATGAGAAATTCCTGGATAAGATCCTAAAGCTATTTGATTTGCTGCTTCATTGCCTCGATAATCTGGATGTATACGCCAACCAATATCTGCAAGAAGACAAGCGGCTTGACGATAACGGCATTCATTTTCAGTTTCTGAAATTCCAAAAACTTCAAAAGCATTCGTCGTAAAATCAATGAGTTCTTCTGCTTGTTTTGGTGAACGTGCCCGTAAAATAGCCATTTCTGTGCATGCTGCAATGAGAGGATCTGAAAGCCGAATCGCCTGCGGCAAACGTGAATAAAGAAAACCTTCACGAACGCCAGCACCAGAAAAGATTATCTTTTCAAACTCCATACACTGAATGAGTTCAATAAGAACTATTGCCCCATAAGATAAAAGTTTTCGACGATTCTGAGAAACCGCTGCAATCCCTCTCATATTATCAATATTGCCACGTGCTACAAGACGTAAAAAGTTCTCCATTTCAACGGCATCAACTTCATAGCCATGCATAACAGGGAGCCGATAGTGTTTCATTGCCATATGGAGTTTTGCCAAATTACGCCATGTCCCCCCTACTGCATAAAAATAACGTGCTATACCTTTACGAGTACGAACAACAGACGATTTATAAAATTGCTCATGTACAATTTTTGTAGCTACAGCACTATCATTATTTGACATATACTGTAGCCTTAAACCACCCAATGGAAGAGTTATCCCTTCACCAACATCAGAATGATCAATATCAATCAGCTCAAGACTTCCACCACCAAGATCCCCAGAAATACCTTTTGGTTGATAAAAAGTAGACACAACTCCATATGCTGAATACATAGCTTCTTCACTTCCTGAAAGAAGATATATTTTATTTTGCAAAATATCTTCAGCATGCTGAATAAATGCTACGCCATTCTGTGCATCTCGTGCTGCTGCTGTTGCTAAAGTATAGACCTCATCTGCCCCAATCTGTCGACAAAGCGTACGAAACCGTTTCAGTGTTTGCAACGCCATTTTCATCGATTTTTCTTCTAAAAATCCCGTTTTTGCCACACCATGACCGAGACCACAAAGAATCTTTTCATTAAACAAAACTGTTGGTGATCGAACAAGCCCCTCATAAATAACCAACCGAACAGAATTTGAGCCAATGTCAATAACAGCAACAGGCTTACACCCTTTTAACCGACCTTGAGCATCTCTATATGTCATTGGATTTCAGTCTTTATGTATTTCGGCTTGTTGCCGATGCAACGCAACCAAGCGCGAAACAGAAGACTCAAAAGACTCATTTTCCCCCGCAAAACTTGTATTGGCCATAAAATACTCCTGCGCATTAAATAGACTTTCACCTATCTGCGGTGTAATACGTTTTGATGTTCCATCCTTAAGTATATCAAAGCTTTGTTGATTATCAATGATATTAGCTAACATAATCTGTAAAAGAATTTTTTGACGGACTATTTTATTAAAAACTGGAACCAATATTTCAATACGATAGTCCAGATTACGAGGCATCATATCAGCAGAGCCTAAGTAAACGATTGCATTTTCATTAGGCAAATCTTGACCATTCCCAAAACAAAAAATGCGACTATGTTCAAGAAAACGCCCGACAATTGATTTTACACGAATATTATCCGAAATTCCTAGAATACCAGGACGTAAACAACATATCCCCCGCACAACCAAATCAATTTGCACCCCTGCTTGACTAGCACGATATAAAGCATCAATAATTTCAGGATCTACCAATGCATTAACTTTCATCCAAATAGCAGCAAACCTTCCCTGTTGTGCGTAAACAATTTCTTCCTCAATATGCTCTAAGATACGACCACGCAATGTTAAGGGTGAAAAAGCAATCTTCATTGTTTCATTTGGACGCTCATATTGCGCAATATAATTGAACAATAACGCAACATCATGAGCGATATCATCATCTGTGGAAAAAAAAGAAAGATCGGTATAAGTTTTAGCGTTAATGGGATGATAATTTCCTGTCCCAAGATGAACATAAGAGCAAAGACGTTTTCCCTCACGTCTCACAACCAATGACATCTTAGCATGCGTTTTTAATGCAATAAAACCAAAAATAACTTGAACCCCAGCACATTCAAGATCTCGGGCCCAACGAATATTTGCTTCCTCATCAAAACGTGCTTTAAGTTCTACCAAAGCAGTCACAGACTTTCCCTGTTCAGCTGCTTCAATCAAAGCGCCAACAATTGGACTATCATTTGATGTACGATAAAGTGTTTGTTTGATTTCCACAACATCAGGATCGCAAGCAGCTTGACGTAAAAATTGGACAACAACATCAAATGTCTCATAGGGGTGATGAATCACAATATCATTTTCACGAATAGCCGCAAAACAATCCCCTTTATGTTTACGAATACATTCTGGAACACGAGAAATATAAGGAATAAATTTGAGATCATCACGAGGAATAGAAACAATTTCTGATACCGTATTAAGCGCTAAAAATCCATCAAGAACATTAATACAATTATCAGGAACAGCGAGACTATTCGCTATAAATTGACGTAAACTCTCTGGCATTTTTGCGTCAAACTCAACTCGAATAACCTGCCCACGGCGCCGCCTTTTAAGAGCAATTTCAAAAAAGTGAACAAGATCCTCAGCTTCTTCTTCTACTTCAATATCGCTATCTCGGATTACTCTAAATGTACCAATTCCTTTAACCTCATAGTTAGGAAATACATGTTTAATAAAAAGGCAAATAACATCTTCAGATGCAATAAAACGAAAATGATTGCCTTCTTGAGGAAGAAGAATAAAACGCCTTAAAAGCATTGAAATAGACAACAACACTGTGTGTGAGTTCTGATCAGTTTCTCCAGACAATTGAAGCGCAATAGAAAGCCCTAAATTAGGAATAAATGGAAAAGGATGAGTAGAATCAACAGGCAAAGGTTTTAAAACAGGAAAAATTGTCTCAAGAAAATATTTTTCAAGCCATAATTTTTCAATTTCTGAAAGATCATCAGAACAAATAATTTCAATATCATTCTTTTTTAATTCATCACGTAAAACATTCAATTCTCGTAGTTGGTGAGCCTGCAGCTTTAAAATCTCAGCTAATACAATATCAAGTTGTTCCTGTGGAGTGTGCCCATCTGCACTGCACGCTGTAACGCGAGCACGAATTTGAGCTGCTAGTCCTGCAACACGAACCATAAAAAACTCATCAAGATTTGCAGCTGAAATAGAAAGAAATTGTAGACGCTCTAATAAAGGATGTTTCGAATTAGCCGCTTCCATCAAAACACGATTATTAAATTGTAGCCATGAAAACTCTCGATTAATAAACCGTACCGGATTTTTCATTGTTATATTCGATATAGAAATTTTATTTACCACCCTCTGTTCCATATATCCTAAATAATTTTCTTTTATATTTTCTAAAATCCTTGACAAAATATCTCACATAACATTTGATAATATGTTATCATCATAATAATATATCAATGCCTAACTTCCCTCATCATTTTTCCATTTAATATTTAAAAATACTTGGAATTATTGCTATGCGCAAAGCACTAAAAGCTAAGACAACTATTCTAATATAGCATAAAAGAAGAGAAATTTGTCTTAAAAAGCATCTTGCATTATTATACGCTTTATTACAAACTCACGCCTATAAAATAGAAGAGCCCAATCATAGCTGATGAGAAAATTTATTCTGGAGTTTGTATGCCATGGCTGATCACAATATTCCTCATTTCCAAAATGACCTTGGATATAAAACAATCGAAATTGGTGTGAAAGAATTTATGTGTGTAGGCGCTACACAACCATTCGATCATCCTCATATCTTTATCGACATGGGAACAGCAGATGAGAAAATTTGCCCTTACTGCTCAACCCTTTATCGTTATGTTCCCTCGCTATCATACGATCAAACAAACCCAACAGGATGCTTATATCATCCAGAAAAGCTATTATAATTGCGTTTTTTGGCTTTCTTAATAACCACTCTTTTAATTCTGCTTGTTTAATATGAAATCATTTGTGGAACAATCACCCATCATCGTTGGAGGAGGAATTGCTGGTTTAAGCACTGCTTTAGCACTCGCTCATAAAGGAATTGCAAGCACCATTATCGAAAAGTGTAAGCAACTTGAAACGATAGGCGCTGGTATTCAATTGACACCAAATGCAACATCTATTCTTGCTCGCTGGAAACTTCTTAACAAACTCACTGAAGTCGCGACAATCCCATATTTTCTTGAGTTAAAAGATGGATTATCTTTAAAAATACATCTACGGGCTCATCTTATTAATCTAACAGAAAAATATTGGAAAGCCCCTTATATGACGATTCACCGCGCGGCTTTACAAAAAATTTTATATAATGCAGTGATTGAAAATCCTTTGATCAAATACAAAGCAGGCGAAACAATTTTATCTTCTACCCAATCTGCGACCAACATTAAAATCACGACAATAAAAACAGATACGGCAACAGAACAGCTTCATTCAACGCCCCTCTTGATCGGATGTGATGGCGTTTGGTCAACATTACGGCAACAATCTCCTTTTCATGAAAAAGCAAATTTTAGTGGCTTTATTGCTTGGCGTGCAACAACAACATTTGATAATCTTCCTCAAAACTTTCGTTCTTCATTGCAAAATATGAAGACAATTACGGCTTGGATGGGACCAAAAAATCATCTTGTTGTCTACCCCATTCAATCATCAGAAAAAATTTTTAATTTTGTCGCCATTACGCATGGAGAAAATTCAAAAGAAGGATGGGCCCATAAAGGAAATAAAGAAAAACTCAAATCTCTTTTTAAAGATTGGAATTCAAAAATCTTACAAATTTTCGATCATATTGATGAATGGAGTTATTGGCCACTCTTTCAAATGAAACAAAATCGTTTTATCGGTTTAGAGAGACAAGTATTTGTTGGCGATTGCGCACATGCTACCTTACCTTTTGCAGCACAGGGTGCCGCTATGGCAATCGAAGATGCTGCCACATTAGCAAAAGCACTTTCATTGAAAGATTTTTCATTAACGAAAGCACTTTCGCTTTACGAAACAACACGCACACCCCGTATTGCAGCAGTAAAAAAACGCGGAGATTTCAATAGATTAGCCTATCATGCAACCGGTCCCATAGCAATTGCACGCAATCTCATGATGAAAATTCGTACACCAGAGAGCATTATGTCAGATCTCAATTGGCTTTACATGTATGATGCGATGAATTCTATAAAAAATAATGATAAAAACTTATAAAATCCTTCCGACACTTTGAATATTACGAAAGAACGAGATTTTTTTTAATTTTATGACACTAAAAAAATATCATAATTTACTCAAATAAAAGCAATATTTTTCGAAACCTACAATCCGATTTTAAAAGCTCAATTTTTAGCTCTCCTAAAAGCAAAAACACCACTCAAAATCAGCTCCCATCTTTAATCTTTCTTTAACTCAATTCTACATCAACAACACCCTGAATTAATTTCATAGCATTTGCGACATGTGAATTTACCTTATATCGCTTAGGAAGCGCAATTTCGACTTCTCGCAATCCATCCTCTTGAATTAAAATAAGCCCCACCTCTCCATTCCCCCCAAGATTTAAGTTTTGTTCAATTTGTGGAAGCATATCAACTGTTTTTATAAAGAGACGCATCATTTTATGCTGTTGTAATGATTCATTTTCCAAAGACTGAATTGTTTCAATTCGCAAACTAACTCCTTCAGAACGATTTTCTGCGCTCACCGTAATAATAAAAGATTTTCCGGGTTCTAGCATCTCTTCATAATCCGAGAGTGCCTCAGAAAAGAGAACTGCTTCATATTGTCCACTTGTATCAGAAAAATGAATAATTCCCATTTTTTTACCAGATTTTGTTTTGCGCACGTTTTTTGCCACAACAGTTCCAGCAAGCCGTGCAGCCGTTGCTCCCCCTTTAACGGCATTGGCAAAATTACCCCAAGTCTGAATGCGTTTTTTGTTTAGAATAGCTTGATACTCCTCCAAAGGATGCGCAGAAAAGTAAAAACCTATAGCTTGAAATTCTCGATAAAGTTTCTCAGCCGGCAACCAAGGGGTTGTTTGCGATAAAATCAATGGTTCTTTTAATCCGCCTGCCATTCCAAATATATCAACCTGCCCGCTAGAATTGTCATCGAGAATACGAAGTGCACGCGCATGAAGGGTTCCAAGATTGGCTAATAAAACCTCACGTGCAATGTTAAAACAATCAAAAGCACCAGCACAAACTAAACTTTCCATCGCACGCTTATTAACAATACGAGGATCAACACGCGCACAAAAATCTTCCAAATCCTTAAAAATCTTATTCCCACGACAAGAAACAATATGATCTACAACAGTTTCTCCCACACCTTTAATGGCAGCAAGAGAATAATAAATACAGTTATCACCAACCTCAAAAACACGATGAGATGTTTGTATAGAAGGTGCAATAACTTCAATACCCAACCTTAATGCTTCACGCCGAAAATCATTGAGCTTATCTGTATTCGTCATATCATATGTCATTGAAGCAGCTAAAAACTCAACGGGATAGTTTGCTTTCATATAAGCCGTTTGGTAAGAAACAATTGCATAAGCAGCAGCGTGCGATTTATTAAAACCATAATCGGCAAATTTTGCTAAAAGATCAAAGATAATATCAGCTTGATCTTTATCCACGCCACCTGCAACAGCTCCATTGACAAAACGCGTACGCTGTTTTTGCATTTCAGCATGAATTTTTTTCCCCATAGCACGACGTAATAAATCAGCTTCTCCAAGCGAATAACCAGCAAGAACCTGAGCAATCTGCATCACCTGTTCTTGATAAACAATCACACCTTGTGTTTCTTTGATCAGATGATCTATTTTAGGATGAATAGAAGCAATTTCCTCTTCCCCATGTTTGCGTGCATTATAGGTTGGAATATTCTCCATTGGACCTGGACGATAAAGTGCGACCAGCGCAATAATATCTTCAATACGGTCTGGCTTCATTCCAATCAACGCCTTGCGCATACCAGAACTTTCCACCTGAAACACACCAACCGTTTCACCACGTGCCATCATAGCGTAGGTTGCTTCATCATTCAGAGGAATATTTGATAAATCTATTTTAATCCCCTTTCTGGCAACAAAATCGACTGCCATTTTCAAAACAGTAAGCGTTTTTAATCCAAGAAAATCAAATTTTACCAGCCCCGCCTGTTCCACATATTTCATGTTAAATTGTGTAACAGGCATATCAGAACGAGGATCACGATACATCGGGACAAGCTCCCAAAGTGGACGATCTCCGATAACAATCCCAGCAGCATGAGTTGAAGCATGACGATAAAGTCCCTCCAACTGAAGTGCTATATCTAATGCGCGGCCAACAACGGGATCTTTTTTCTTTTCCTCTTCAAATTTAGGTTCATCCTTAATAGCATCAGCCAATTCTACCTGACTTCCTGGCGTGGCAGGAATTAATTTTGTAAGATAATCCACCTGACGATAAGGAACTTCTAAAACACGCCCCACATCACGCAAAACTGCACGCGCCTGTAACTTACCAAAGGTAATAATTTGAGCAACTTGATCACGTCCATATTTTTTTTGAACATATTGAATAACTTCTTCGCGCCGCTCTTGACAAAAGTCGATATCAAAATCTGGCATTGAAACACGATCTGGGTTGAGAAAACGTTCAAAGAGAAGAGAAAACCGTAAGGGATCAACATCAGTAATCGTCAATGCATAAGCAACAAGTGAACCAGCACCAGAACCCCGTCCTGGTCCAACGGGAATATCATGAACCTTTGCCCATTTTATGAAATCTGAAACGATAAGAAAATATCCAGAAAATTGCATACGCGTAATAACTGAAATTTCATAATCAAGCCGCTGTTCATAATCTGCAATCGTATACCCTTCAGCCAACCCTATTGTTTCAAGCCGCATCTTCAAACCAGCTTTAGCCTGATTTAACAACTCACTATCTTCTATTTCTAAAGTAGTTTCTGAATTAGCAGATTGTTCTATAAAACGAGGCAATATCGGTTTTCGAAGAGGCGTGGCAATATGACAACGCAATGCAATTTCAACACTATTTTCCAAAGCTTCTGGAAGATCAGAAAACAGTGTAACCATTTCATCTTGTGACTTCAAATAATGATCTGGCGTCACACGTTTGCGATCTGGATTAGAGACGATTTGTCCTTCTGAAACAGCCATCAGCGCATCATGGGCTTCATATCCTTCTCTCTTCAGAAAAAAAGCTTCATTTGTTGCAACAAGAGGAATTTCATGCGCATAAGCCAATTCAATAAGATCAGCTTCTACTCTCTGATCATAAGAGCCATGCCGTTGTAACTCCACATAAAGACGATCAGCAAAAGATTTTTTCAAATAAATTAAGCGCTCAACAGCATGTTCTTTTTTCTCTTCTGCCAAAGAAAGATTAATAGGTCCTCCCTTTCCTCCCGTTAAAGCGATTATTCCTTCACTGTGTTCTGACAACCAATCAGCTTTAATATGAGGAGGATCAGTATCACATTTATCAAGATAAGCACGGCTAACAAGACGAACCAAATGAGCATAACCGGTTTTGCTAGCAGCCAAAAGAACAATAGAGCAGAAATCAGAAGAATTACGCCATTTAGCCAAACGTGAATGATCATTTTCATCACGAAAGTCAACAGTAAGCTGACAACCAATAATAGGTTGGACCCCATGAGAAAGACAATGCTGTGAAAATTCCAAAGCACCAAATAAATTATTGGTATCGGTAATAGCAACCGCTGGTGCATGATCTGAAATCGCCTGTTGAATAATTTGGGGGATTTTTAAAGCCCCCTCGAGCAAGGAATAAGCTGAATGCACTCTCAAATGAATAAAGCGAGGAAGAGAATTTTTGTTCTCTTGCATTTTATTTTTTACCACTCTCACAATTTCCCACTACAAAATCAATGCTAAACAGCACCCCTTATAAAAGAAAAAACTTCTGTTTATCATAACTTTAAAGCTATAAATTCATCATCATACATAGGAGAAATATCCCAATTTTATTAATATTTATAAGAGAGTTCTATCAAGAAAATGCTTCTATTCACAGCAAATAAACACCTAAAATAAAAAGAAAAACAATATACCTCATCTAAGCACTTTAATTTTTGACCCTTTAATTGTATTTTTCTTCCTAAAGTTCAATGTGTAAATAAAGCAACCTCCTCTTTATGACGTTATCCCCAAAAAGCTCTTCTAAAGGTCTAGAAAAAACAAAAAGGGCAGGTTAAGTTTGCTCATGCCTCCAAGTCTTCTTACCCCTCTTTTTAATTCTATTCGAACTCTTTCTGGTATTACACCTAAAGTCTATGGTTTATTGACCAAACTCTTAGATGTTAATCCTACACAACGAGAAGCAACCCTTATTGACCTTCTTCAATTAATGCCCCATTCCGTTATAGACCGCAGAATGCGTCCCAGTATTGCTTGTGCAAAAGAAGGAGATACTGTTACGCTCGAAATTATCATCGATCAACATCAATCACCACCCCGTGGTCACAACCGAATTCCCTATCGAGTTATTGCCCATGATCACACAGGAAAAATAAATTTAGTCTTTTTTCATGCTCAACCTCTTTGGCTAAAAAAACAACTCCCCGAAGGAAAAAAAGTCATTATATCAGGAAAAGTTGAATGGTTTAATGGACAGCTTTCAATGGCGCATCCAGACTATATTGCCTCGAGCGAACAATCAAATCAGATACCTCTCATCGAACCTGTCTATCCCTCTACTGCAGGACTAACTGCAAAGACACTAAGACGCGCCATACAAAACGCTCTTGATTTTATTCCACTCCTCCCAGAATGGATAGATGAAAATGTGAAAAAGCAGCAAAATTTTCCTTCTTTTTCTGTTGCTTTACGCCGTATCCATGCGCCCATTAACCCCGACGATCTATCCTTAGAAAGTACAGCACGCAAACGTCTTGCCTATGATGAATTGCTCGCTTGTCAATTGGCACTAGGACTCGTGCGTTTGAAAACTAAATCTCTTGTTGGCACTTCTCGACCATCAACAGGAATTTATACTAAAAAATTGCTCAATATCCTCCCCTTTCAACTCACAACCGGACAAAAAAAAGCAGTAGAAGATATCGCAAATGATCTTGCTTCACCAGAACCGATGCTAAGACTACTTCAAGGTGATGTAGGCGCAGGAAAAACTGTTGTTGCATTGATGGCAATGGCACAAATTGCTGAAAATTCAGGACAATCAGCTTTAATGGCACCAACCGAAGTGCTTGCCAGGCAACATTTTGCCACCATCGCTCCTCTTGCCGAAAAGGTCGGATTACAAACAACCCTTTTAACAGGACGAGAAAAAGGGAAGTTGAGGACAAATATCGTGAATGATATTCTGTCAGGTCAAGTTTCTATTGTCATCGGAACCCATGCTCTCATACAAAACAGCGTTACTTATAATAATCTCGCTTTAACCATTATCGATGAACAACACCGTTTTGGTGTCCATCAACGTATCGCTCTTACAGAAAAAGGCAATAAAGCTGATATGCTGGTTATGACCGCCACACCCATTCCGCGCACACTCGTCTTAACAGCTTTTGGTGATATGGATGTCTCTAAAATTACCGAAAAACCAATGGGACGACAACCCATTACAACAGCAACGCTTTCTTTGAAACGTCTTCATGAGCTTATAGAGAGAATCGCAATTGCATTAGAAAAAGGAGAAAAGCTCTATTGGATTTGTCCTTTAGTAGAAGAATCGACAGCTCTTGATCTCACTTCAATTGAAAACCGCTTTGCATTTCTCCATGAGCGCTTTGGAGCACACGTTGGTATGATCCATGGAAAAATGTCTACAGCAGAAAAAGAAGCCGCTATGGCATCTTTTAAATGTGGAAATACACGTATTTTAGTTGCAACCACCGTCATTGAAGTGGGAGTAGATATTCCAGATGCTTCGATCATTATCATCGAACACGCGGAACATTTTGGCCTTTCACAATTGCACCAATTACGTGGACGTGTAGGACGAGGCGATAAAAAATCTTCCTGCATTTTGCTCTATAAAGATCCACTGACTAAAACAGCAGCAACACGCCTTAATATTATCCGCAATACAGAAGATGGTTTTGAAATTGCTGAAGAAGATTGGCGCCTACGAGGCGAAGGAGAACTTTTAGGTACAAAACAATCCGGAGTCCCTGAATTTCATATAGCAAACCTTGCAGTTCATAGCGATCTTTTGTCAATGGCAAGAAAATATGCTCGTTTATTTTTACAACGCGATCCTCATCTTTCTTCTGAGCAAGGACAAGCTTTACGGTTGCTCCTTTATCTTTTCGGACACAACGATGCTGCACGCCTCTTACGAGCAGGATAACAAAGACCCTCTAATAAAAAACTTAAATACCTCTCTGTTCAAATATGGTTTTCTCTCTTAGAATTACCCATAAATGATCTACGCAGTCTCTTAGCATCTTTATGCTTCATGAACGAATAACAAATCAACAGCACTATCTTCTCTCTCAATCTGAATTATTCTTGCATTAAAACAGTAGAAGCAATATTGCGTCTTTTTCTACCATTATATTCACATAACTGATCTATTTTTTGATAGGTAAGAAAATATTTTTCGTTTTATCGTAAAGGATTTAGAAAGAAAAAACTTTTCTTCAGTATTCTCGTTCAACAGAGAAAAATGAAAAAATAAGTTTCATTATAAATCAATTTCTTACACTTGATTATTCTCCAAAAGATTCAGAAATATACTTTTATTCAACCGTGACTGATTTTGCTAAATTACGGGGTTGATCAACATCTGTTCCTAATAAAACAGCCGTATGATAAGCGATTAACTGAACAGGGAGTGCATAAATAATAGGAGAAATAAATTCTGGAACATCTGGCAAAGTGATCGTTGATAAAGTCTTAAGACAAGCTACTTCTGCTCCTTTTTTATCGGTTATTAAAATAATACGACCATTACGCGCTACCACTTCTTGCATATTAGAAAAAGTTTTTTCAAACCACCGATCATACGGTGCAACAACAATAACGGGTATTGTCTCATCCACCAGAGCAATTGGTCCATGCTTTAATTCACCTGCCGCATAACCTTCAGCATGAATATAAGAAAGCTCTTTCAGTTTAAGGGCTCCCTCCAAAGCAATCGGATAAGAAGTTCCACGTCCCAGATAAAGAACACTTTTTGCATTTACCAAATCACGACAAATACATTCAATTTTTCTCTCTAGTTTTAAGACCTCATTTAAAATACGTGGAACTTCTGCCAACTGTTGAACCAGTTTCTTTTCCATTTGAGCCGAGAGATAGCCACGTTGTTTAGCAGCACTAAGTGCTAGTGAAGCAAGCGTTGCCAATTGACAGGTAAAAGCTTTTGTTGAAGCAACACCTATTTCCGGTCCGGCAAGTGTTGGGAGAATAAAATCAGCCTCCCTTGCCATTGTTGATTGCTCTACATTCACAATTGTTGCTGTTTGTACACCCCGCTCACGACAATAACGCAAAGAAGCCAATGTATCAGCTGTCTCACCAGATTGAGAAACAAACAGCGATAACACATCAGACGTTATAGGAGGTTCACGATAACGAAACTCCGAAGCAACATCATTATCAACACTTAAAGCGGCAAATTTCTCAAACCAATAGCGCGCAACTAAGGTTGAATAATACGCCGTTCCACAACTCGCAAAAAGGAGACGATGAATATTTTTCCAATCAATCAAATTCTCAAGGGGTCGAACGACATAATTTCCAAGATCAAGATAATGCGCCAAATTATGAGAAATCACTTCAGGTTGTTCAAACATTTCCTTGTGCATAAAATGACGATGATTACCCTTAGAAATCAATAAAGCCCCTTCAAGTAATGTCGTCACAGGACGTTTTACCGGTTGGTTATTAGCATCATAAATTGTAACACCCTCCCGTGTGAGAACAGCCCAATCCCCATCTTCCATATAGCTAATATAATCAACGAATGGTGCCAAAGCAATCGCATCTGACCCCACAAAAAATTCATCTTTTCCATAACCAATTGCCAGAGGTGGACCAGAACAAGCCGCAATCATAAGGTTATCTTCACCTTCGAAAATAAGAGCAATAGCAAAAGCCCCCTGCAGCCTTTTCCAACTGGTGCGTATGGCTTCTTGCGGAGAAAGACCATCTTTTAATGCACGCGTTATTAAATGTGCAATAACTTCCGTATCCGTCTCTGTTACAAAGATACAACCATCCTCTATGAGTTCCTTTTGCAGTTCTACAAAGTTTTCAATAATACCATTATGAACAATCGCAAGCTTTTCAGTCACATGGGGATGCGCATTGCGTTCAACAGCAATTCCATGCGTAGCCCAACGGGTATGACCAATCCCTAAATTTCCCTCCAGAGGTGTTTTTTTTAATTTTTCTTCTAAATGAACAAGCTTCCCCTCAGCACGTACACGATAAAGATGCCCATTATGGACCGTTGCCACCCCAGATGAATCATACCCTCTATATTCAAGACGTTTTAACCCCTCAACCAAAGAGGACGAAACACACCTCTTTCCAAGAATTCCAATAATTCCACACATTAAAAAGCTCCAACCCACATCTTAAGATTTAAATCTTATAAAACAATCCAACAGCCTTTATTTAAAACTATAAATAATAAAAATAATTCAAACATGGAGTACGGCAATCTTTAAGAATAAACCTCCCATCCATCGTTAGATTAACACGAAACAAAAGAATAAGCCGAAAATAATCATTTTTTCTGTTTGTTTTCTAACAAGCGCTCTCGAAATTTTGTCGCATAGCCCTCTTTTATAACCTGTCGTGCACGCCCAAAAGCCATACTGTTCATAGGAATATTTTCAGTAATAACACTTCCTGAAGCAACATAAGAGCCATCCCCTATTATCAATGGGGAAACAAGTGCCGTATTAGACCCAACAAAAGCATGATCACCAATCACGGTTTTATATTTGTTAAATCCATCATAATTGCAAGTAATTGTACCGGCTCCAATATTGGTATGTGCACCAATTTCAGCATCACCAATATAACTTAAATGATTGATTTTAGAAGATTCTCCTACCTTAGCTTGTTTGACTTCACAAAAATTTCCAATCTTTACGGACTTCGCCAACTCTGTTCCAGGACGCAAACGTGCATAGGGACCAATCTGTGCATCTCTACCAACCACAGCACCTTCGAGATAACTAAATGCATGAATAACCGCACCAGATTGTACTTTTACGCTTAACCCAAAATAAACATTTGGTTCTATCACCACTCCTGGTTCAATTTCTGTATCATAAGAAAAATAGAGTGTTTCTGGCTTTAAGAGTGTAACACCCGATAACATTAAATCGCGCGCTTTACGTTTTTGCCACAAAGAATCAGCCTCAGAAAGCTCAAGACCATTGTTAATTCCTACAATATCTTCAAAAGGAACTTCAACAACACGCACATCTAATCCCTTGCGTGTTGCAAGAGAAGCAATATCTGTTAAGTAATATTCTTTTTTCACATTGTTATTACCAACTTTCTCTAAAAGAGAAAGTGCATGTTTTCCACGCATAGCGAGTATTCCACCGTTACAAAAAGAAATCTTTTTTTCTTCATCGCTAGCGTCTTTTTCTTCTACAATTGCAATCAATTGACCATTTTTCTCGAGAAGACGCCCATAACCTGTTGGATTTTTGGTATGAAAACCTGCAAAAACAACATCTGCTCCATCAGCAAGCTGTGCACGCATTTGGTGCAATGAATCTTGCTGAATGAGAGGAGTATCCCCAAAAACAATGAGAACATCATCCACTTCCTTTTGCAAAGCTGAACGAGCAGACAAAACAGCATGAGCTGTTCCTAAACGCTCTTTTTGTTCAAAAATCATTACATCTTTTACAAATGACTGAACAACGTGCGTAACCTCCTTAGCACCAAATCCCACAACAACTGCTAATTGTGAAGAGCCTGCCAATTCTATTTGTTTTAGAACATGGCATATAAGAGGCAATCCAGCAATTTTATGAAGTACCTTAGGCAGAGACGATTTCATGCGCGTCCCCTCACCTGCGGCAAGAACAATAGAAAGACAACTTCTAACCATAAAAACACATAAGACTAACGAGAAAATCCAAAAAAATTCATAATATTGTGCCAACGAATATCTTCAATATAACTCAACGAAGGATAATGTTCTAAAAGCCAAAATGAAAGATCCTGCATAGAACCTGTTAAAAACAAAATCCCTGTAAGAATAAGAAAAACACCAATAATTTTTTCAACTTTTCCTAAATGAATACGAAAAGCTCCTAAAAATCGCATAAAACTGCTCGAAAATAAAGCTGCTAACATAAAAGGAATAGCAAGACCTAATGCATAAACCGCTAAGAGAACAGCTCCCTCTCCCACAGTTTCTTTTGTTCCAGCAAGCGTTATAATAGGACCTAAAATAGGGCCAATACACGGTGTCCAACCAAAAGCAAAAGCTAAACCGATAATATACGCGCCTAAAGGACCAGCAGGTGTTTTTTTGGTCTGAAAACGCGCTTCACGAAATAAAAAAGCGATTTTGAAAATCCCCAAAAAATTTAAACCAAAAATAATAATGACAATTCCAGCAGCAAGAGCAAACCAATCACGATAATAACCGATGAATTTCCCAATTGTGCTAGCACTGGCACCTAAAGCAACAAAAACAGTCGTAAACCCAAGAACAAAAGCAATAACAGAAGACAGTAAAGCCCACCGTATAAAGACTTTCTCATCAGGCTTTTCTGAACGAAAATCATCAATACCAACCCCTGCCATATAGCACAAATAAGGAGGAACTAATGGCAAAACGCATGGTGACAAAAAAGAGAGTGCCCCAGCAAAAAACACACCAACTGTTGAAATTTCAATCAAAATTCATACCCCGTCTTTCATCATAGCTTACCCCCATGAACAACAATCAATCCACATCTTCATCAATTTGTTGCATATTTTGTTCATTCGCCACCACACTTATATCTTCATCATGACCAGAAACGACTGAAAAAACTTTCTGATAGATTTTATCTTTATTTTTAGCAATTGCAATATACTCTCCCTCCGCTAACACGAGTGAAACATACGCACCAACTGTTTCATAAACGATATCACCAGAATCATTGGCAAGAGACCAACTTGTATCTGCAAGCGCTTCCCCTCCTTCTTGCCGTACCAGTTTTAAGACAATCTGAGCGGCCTGATGTTCAAGAGTAACTTCTGTTATTTTACCAGCATCCACTTGAATATCCGAACGAGCCGTCGCATTAATGGAACCATAATGGGAAGCAACATGGTAGCGGCCAGCTTTTAAACGCACAACTGATTGGGGTTTAACATTTGATATAATCACTCCCGTATCATCATTTTCTTTTTCATCCTCATAAATGGTAAAACGGAGTTCCTTTTCATTCATTACGCCATTGAGCAGTGTTGCATTTAAAATGACACCACCAGCCTCAAGATTAAAGTTTTTTACAAGACTCTGCCCATTTTCTAAACGAATATGGCGCACAGCACTCATATGACCAAATGAGACATGAACAAGATAACTTCCTGGTTCGAGATCAAAACGTGCACTTCCCCCCTTATAGGTTGCCACTAATGGTAATTTATTATCAATCCCTAGAATAGGGGCATAAACCCGCCAGACAAGCCCTTTTTCAATATCCGGATGACTATTTGTTAATCGAGCATTCAAAATGAGTTGTGTTTGATATGCTAAATTTTCGTTTTCCTGCTCTTGAGTCTTTACAATAAAACTCCTTGATTGTCCCTGCTGCTGATCTTGCCCTTCTCCTGCTTCAGAAAAAGCACAGTGGCTCCAAGTCAATAAAGCAAGCACCACGCACAACCATATACATCGGTGCACTATTTTTATAAGAATACCCATTTTTGCATTGTTGACCAACATGATCTTTTTTTCAAGAAACAATATCACACAGCCATCATTTTAAATTGAGAAACTTACACCACAACCACATGATGAAACAGCATTGGGATTGTGGATTTGAAAAGACTGCCCCATAAGATCATCAACAAAATCAATCTCAGCTCCTTCCATGAAAGGAAGTGATAGTAAATCAATAAACACAACTGCCCCGTCTTTTTTGAGAACGAGGTCATCTTCACACATTTCAGAAACCAAGTCATATTTATAAGAAAAACCAGAACACCCACCACCTTCAACAGAAATACGTAATGCTATTTTATCGGGTTCACGCAAAAGTATCTGTGCAATTTTTTTAGCAGCAACATCTGAAATTTTCACATTCATTTTATATATCCTTGCATTAAACCATCAAGAAAGAGTATCCCACACTCAAAGATCAGTTTATTTGTCATAAACCACTCTCGATTTTAAGATGATAATGGGCAGCTTGCAATGGATATAGGCAATATCAACTTCAATTACCAATCTCGAGCAGTGTACAGTGCTCATCCACAAACAAGCCGTGGTCGGTTATACCATGAAACGATGAGCACCACACGCTCACCTTTTCAACGAGATAGAGATCGTATTATTCATTCTAATGCATTTCGACGTCTTAAACATAAAACGCAAGTGTTTATTGCTGATGAAAGCGATCATTACCGTACTCGCCTAACCCATTCCATAGAGGTTTCTCAAATTGCAAGAACATTAGCCCGTGCCCTGTGTCTTGATGAAGACCTTGCCGAAGCCATTGCCCTTGTTCACGACTTTGGACACACACCCTTTGGCCATGCTGGAGAAGATGCTCTTAATGAAGCCATGGTACATTATGGCGGCTTTGATCATAATGCACAAGCATTACGCATTGTAACAAAACTAGAACAGCGCTATGCAAATTTTGATGGACTTAACCTTACATGGGAAACCCTCGAAGGACTTGTAAAGCACAATGGCCCCCTTTTAGGTCCCCACGCGAAGAATAAGGAGGTTCCTATCGATATTTTACAATACAATGCAAAGCAAGACCTTGCACTCGATTGTTTTGCAGGACTAGAAGCGCAATGTGCTGCTATTGCAGATGATATCGCATACAATGCGCATGATATTGATGATGGTCTACGTTCGCAATTTTTAACACTCGATCAATTTGAACATGTTTCACTAACAGCAGCAATATTAAAAGATATAACAGATGAGCATCCCCATCTCGACCAAACGCGTCGCGGTTACACACTTGTACGAAGACAAATAACAACCATGGTTGAAGATGTTATCAAACAGTCACAAAAAAATTTAGCACGCATCAAACCAACAAGCATAAACGATATTCACCAAGCAAAACAAACTATTGTCACCTTTTCACCAACAATGACCGTTTATGAAAAAGAACTAAAAAACTTTTTATTTAAAAATCTTTACTATCATGAACAAGTTCTTAGTCGTCGCAATGCAGCAAAATGCATTGTACAAAAATTATTCAATTGTTATTATGAAAATCCAAATACAATGCCTGAAAGTTGGCAGAGCAAAACAGTGCACTTAAAAAATCAAGAGTTAGCACGTTTGATTGCTGACTTTCTTTCAGGCATGACAGATCACTACGCTCTACGTGAATATCACCGTTTATTTGACCATACAGATAATTTCGTTTAATGGCTTTGGCATCATCATGGAAGCTAAATATGAATATCTTTAAAAACTTCGAAAAAAAAATTAAGAGATCAATTGAATTATCTGATCTAAAAGGAAAAAATGGAGAAGATCTAGATTTATCAAAAATCACTGTTGATCCTCCACGTGATTCCTCCCATGGTCATTTATCAACCAATGCTGCTATGGTGCTTGCAAAATCTATTGGAATCAATCCACGTGCACTTGCAGATAAAATCATAGAACTTCTTAAAAATGATCCCTCTATCGAAAATATAGATGTTGCCGGTCCTGGTTTTATAAACATAAAGCTTACAAAATTATTTTGGCAAGATGCTATAAAATCCATGCTTGAATTAGGCACTTCTTATGGTCGTATTCCAATGGGACAAGGAAAACGCATCAATGTTGAATATGTCTCAGCAAATCCGACAGGACCAATGCATGTAGGACACTGCCGCGGAGCAGTTGTTGGGGATGTTCTCTCCAATTTGCTGCAATTTACGGGCTATAACATTACAAAAGAATATTATATCAATGATGCTGGTCAACAAATCGAAGTCCTCGCCCATTCTGTACTATTGCGCTATCGTGAGGCTCTTGGGCAAAAAATTAATGAAATTCCAGAAGGACTCTATCCTGGAGAATACTTGATACCATTGGGTCAATCGCTTGCTCAAGAGTTTGGTGACCAACTCCTCACGATGGATAAAGATGAAGCCTTATCTCTTGTGAAAGAACGTGCAATTCATGCAATGATGTCCATGATTCGCGAAGATTTGGCTGCTCTTAATATTTATCATGATATCTTTTTCTCTGAGCGAATGCTTTATGCTGATAATGCACGCGCCATTCGTAACACCATCAACGACCTCACTTTAAATGGTTATATCTACAAAGGAAAACTCCCCCCTCCCAAGGGACAAAATACAGAAGACTGGGAACCAAGCGAACAAACTTTGTTCCGTTCAACAAATGTCGGTGATGACCAAGACCGTGTTTTAGTCAAATCTGACGGTTCTTACACTTATTTTGCTGCTGATGTTGCTTATTTTCGGGATAAATTTAATCGTCATTTTGATGAAATGATTTATATTCTAGGCGCAGACCATGCTGGCTATGTAAAGCGGCTGGAGGCAATGGCAAAAGCAATTTCTGGGGATAAGGCTAAATTAAGTGTCTTCTTGTGTCAATTGGTAAAACTTTTTCGCAACGGTCATCCTGTACGCATGTCAAAAAGAGCAGGATCTTTTGTCACTCTACGGGATGTTGTCGAAGAGGTTGGGCGTGATCCTGTGCGTTTTATGATGCTATACCGTAAGTGTGAAGCACCTCTTGATTTTGATTTTGCAAAAGTAACAGAACAATCAAAAGATAACCCCATCTTTTACGTACAATATGCAAGTGCACGTTGTCACTCAGTCTTTCGTCAAGCACAAGAAGCGCTTCATATTAAAAGCTTTTCAAATGATACATTGATTGCCCATCTTCATCGATTAACAGATGACCATGAAATATTGTTAATACGCAAACTTTCTGAATATCCACGTATCATTGAACAGGCCGTAGTTCATAAGGAACCGCATCGATTAGCGTTTTATCTTTATGACCTTGCCTCCAATTTTCACACCCATTGGAATAAAGGGAGTGAAAATCTCAATTTACGCTTTATTCAACCTGATGATAAAGAGTTATCCTTTGCAAGATTAGGATTGATACAAGCTGTTATCAATATTTTATCATCAGGGCTTACCATCATAGGAGTCGAAGCACCCATAGAAATGCGTTGAAAAAGTTCTATAAATACATACAATAGGTACTCTATTGATAAACTTTTTCATGTATCATTGCATGAGAGGGGGAAAATTTATAATTTTAATATAACAAATCAAAATCAACCATTGATTGCACGTAAGTGCAAACCACCATGTGAGAAAAGCTATGAGCGATAACGATCGCAAAAATCTACACGAAACAAAACACGATCATGAACACCATGATCCTTTAGAAAGGCTTACGCGCATTTTTAATCCGCACAAACAAAGCGGAAACCAAAATGAGCAATCTTCTTTAAAAACAGATCGATCAACATCTCACCCCGAAATATCATCCCATGATGATGATTTTGATTTGTCCTTTCTAGAAGAGGAACTTGAAAATAATTTAGCACATGACTTACCGTTTGATGATCAAAAAAAACAATGGGACTTGTATGCAACCAGCAACGCAACAGCCTCAAATATTGCACAAGCTGCTTCTTTCAACCATTCAAAACAAAATAATTTATCTGAAGAGAAATATTCTTCACCTAGCAGTCATGATGAAGAACAAATTTTAGATGAGCTTTCTCCATTACCAATCCCAAAGAATCAATCACATCAACAGAAAACAACAGCAACCAGTGCTGATCCTTTTCTTGAAAAAAGTAATCTTATGTCACAATCAGAATCAGAAAATTTCTTTTTTGATAAATCTGAAAGGCACGAAAATAAGAGAGAGATGCCAGAAGATGTTGAACAAACCAATCGTTTTTCACAAATAAATTCACAACAACCTGAGACTACGAATATACAAAAAACTTATGATGACAATCCAAACCTCTATGACACTCCTATAAACCATCCCTATAAAATTTCAGCTGATCAAGAAAATTGGATTAAAAAAGATTATCCTGATGCCTCCTCTTCTACAGAGGAAAATGAGTTTTTCTCATCTTCTAATCTTGTGTCAGAAAGACAAAACACTGCAAGAAATCAAACAAAAAGTACCTTCTCCTCACCTTTAGATTCTCCACCAGTTGATAGACAATCTTATTTAAAGGGGGCTTCACAAGAAGATCATACAACCAATTATCCCCATTTTTTTGAAGCCCCCCCCTCACAACAAGAAACTTATAGCGAAAAAGTTCCGATATATGATGAGGCTCGAGCCCAATACATCAATAATGCCGAAGGTGCCTCTAACCCAAATAGAGAAATTTCATATAATGAAAATAATTTAGATGAGTTTCTTTCCTCATCACCCTCTTTAAATACAAAACAAACGGATGGCTTTTTTGCCCATAACTATACGCACAGAGATACTCCCCCTCCCAATGTTGATACTTATAAATTTTCAGAGGAAATCGTAGAAAAAACTGGTCCTATTATGGTTCCAGAAGTCCCGTATGAAGCGCCAGAATATGATGTGCCAACTAATGGTGGTTTAGAAGAAGAATTTGCTGATGTACTCAATGTAGGAAATGTTCCAACAGATAATTTTTCTCAAAAACAACAGAAGAATGAAGTTTTTAGTGAAGTTTTTCATCAGTCTATGCAAAATTCAAAAGAAGGTGTTTATATAAACTCTAAAGAACAAAATTCCGACTATTCTTCTTCTGCCAATATGGAATATAATTTCCCCTCTTTTAGCGAGAATTCATCATACACAAGCTCAGATGAGGTTCCCACGCATCCATCAGCTCCTCCTCCCTTAAAAAGTTTTATTTTTGGTAAAACTTTCATTAAAGGTTTTTTTATACTTATTTTAATAGGAATTGGGTTTGCAGGTTATTCTCACTTTTTTATGCCATCACAAAAAAATGAAGAAACGGTCATTATCCACGCTGATAATACGCCTTTTAAATTCAAACCAGAAACAACTGAAACGAAAAATGATGTTGCACATAATTTAGATATCTATAAACAAACAACTGAACAAAATGAGAAACAAGAAAATACACAACAATTTCTTATTGATAACTCTGAACAACCTGAAAATTTAAAAGAATTAAACCCTGAAGAATCTTCAAACGTTTCCTCATCGTCTTTAAATGAATCTGATGTTGAAGTTGCAGTCACAGAAGCCATAAACCATACTATTCCAATGCGAGAAGTACAAACTGTTATTGTCAATCAAGATGGTACAGTTACACTAGCCCCCGCGCATCAAACAAACAGCAAAACTGCTGCTCAATCTGAAGAAAGCATTGATCAAGCTTCTAATGAACTTCAAGATTCGTCCCTTGTTTCGTCGCATGATTCTGATATAAACGACCAAGAAAGAGATCATGATCTCAAAAATAATATTGATAAAATAATTGCAGAAAATAATTCTAGCTCAAATATTGAAGAAAAATTTATCCCTATTCCTTCTCATGCAGAAAGAAATACACAAGTTGAAACACCAGCCGCGTCTCGCTCCACATCACCAAACAGAGTCGCAGCACAAAATTCAGAAAGTTATTACGTACAACTTGCATCTCAACCAACGCATGAGCTCGCTAGAAATTCTTTAAAAAATATGAAATCTAAATTTGGATTCCTTATCGGCGCCCGTTCTTTAAATATTCAATCCGCTTTTATACCAGGAAAAGGTACTTATTACCGTGTTCGGATTCAAGCGCAAGACCGTAATGAAGCCATAATCCTTTGTGAATCCATTAAAAGTTCTGGTGGAAGCTGCTTCATCACACGCTAAACCAAACATGCAACGGTTGTTAAAACCGTTGCATGATTTATTTTCATACCATTTAATTACTTATCAAAAACTTCAGAAATTAAAATCGTTCCAATCTTTTTATGTCTTTGTGCTGACTTTATTCCTTAATCTACGTCGATTTTCGCCCTATCTAAAAGATTATATTTATGAAAAAATCACTCCGTACCCTTATAGGTATAAGGTACAGGAGGAAGTGAATTTAAATCTTTTTTTGGCGTTGTTACACTTTGGCTTGTTTCTGGAGTATTATAACGCGAACTATGTTCAGGAGATTTTGCAAAAAAAGATCCTAAAAAACCAAAAATAAACCAAATAATAACCATCGCAAGAAGAATAGCAAAAATACCCTTAGCGATTGAAACACGTTGTTCACGACCTTTTCTTTCTGCGGCCATACGTTCTTCATATGTGTGATAATTTTTATCAATCATAGTGGATTCCTTTTCTCAATTTCCTTACCTTTAAATTTCTAGAAAATATGCATATATGAAATTATTCAGATACTTATTATGAGAAAACGATAATTATAGACAAAAGTTCCAGCTTACTTCATAAAGTTGAGAAAAAGAGGCGAGGATAGAATTAAAATATCTACCCTACCCTAGCCTTTGAATTCTATAATAAACCCCTTTGTATTCTATAATAAAACATTGACACAAAGGTTTTGTTAATAATAGAGTTATAATCAAAATATTTCATTATTTTTATTAATAAAAATGAAACATACTCAAAAGGTTTTTTATGAAATCTCCCATATCATCGCTTCCCTTTAAAATAGAAAAGCACCCATCTCCTCTGTCAGAAGAAAAATATGAAGAAATTTTAAAAAGTCCCGGTTTTGGTCAATTTTTTACAGACCACATGTGTACTATTCAATGGACTGAAGACAAAGGCTGGCACAATGCTATCATCTCTCAATACAAAGCTTTAGAAATTAACCCTGCAAGTACCGTTTTACATTACGGACAGGAAATTTTTGAGGGTTTAAAAGCATATCGTGCAAAAGATGGGCGCATCTTGCTCTTCCGTCCTGATGCCAATGCACAACGCTTTATAGAATCAGCGAGGCGTTTAGCTATGCCAGAATTGCCAAAAGATATTTTTCTGGATGCCGTTCATCAATTAGTAAAGATTGATCAAAAATGGGTTTCTGATCAGCCCAACGCTAGCCTCTATATCCGTCCATTTATGTTTGGCAATGAAAACTTTTTGGGAGTCCGCCCTTCTCAAAAATATCTTTTTTGTATCATAGCCTCTCCAGTTGAATCCTATTTTAAAGGAGAAGAAAAATCTGTCAGCGTCTGGATTGAAACAGATTATAGTCGTGCCGGTCCAAGAGGAACAGGGGCTGCCAAATGTGGTGGAAACTATGCAGCAAGCTTACTTGCACAAAAAAGTGCAACTGAAAACAATTGTAGCCAAGTACTCTTTCTTGATATGATTGAACATAAATGGATTGAAGAACTTGGTGGTATGAATGTCTGCTTTATTATGGACAATAATACACTTGTAACCCCCCCACTTAATGGAACTATCCTTCCAGGAATAACACGTCATTCACTCTTAGAGTTGGCAAAACAAATGGGATTAAAAATAGAAGAGCGTCCTTATTCTTTTGCCGCGCTTCAAGAAGATGCAAAGAGTGGACACCTTAAAGAAGCCTTTGCTTGTGGTACAGCTGCCGTTGTCACATCAATTGGTCGTTTTAGATATAAAGGAGGAGAATTTATTATTGGAAATGAAACAGTTGGAGAAGTCACAAAGCAGCTTCGTACACAATTGGTTGGCATTCAAAAAGGGAACATAGAAGATAAAAATGGCTGGGTGCATTCTGTGCAGCTCTCATAATATTAAGGGTATTCCCATATCTATAAACGCTTCCATGAAAGTAGCTTCATGGGAGCGTATTTCCTAAAAAAACTCCTTTTATTTTTAGTGATAAAAAAGAAAACATTAATCAAATTTTGAATGATCTCTATGCTTTGCTTTAATATTACGAACTGTACCCGTATGGGCGCGCATTACGAGAGTTTCCGTTTGAATGTAGTGAGGTGTAAATTTAACACCAGAAAGCATATTACCATCTGTCACCCCTGTTGCTGAAAACAAAACATCACCCTTTGCCATTTCTTCCATTGTATAAACCTTATTGGGATCACTAATCCCCATTTTAGCTGCACGAGCAATTTTCTCTTCTGTATCAAGCAGCAAACGACCTTGCATCTGTCCTCCAATGCAGCGCAAAGCAGCAGAAGCTAAAACACCTTCAGGTGCTCCACCAATCCCCATATAGATATCAATACCTGTTTCTTCTGGATCAGTTGTATCAATAACAGCAGCCACATCTCCATCCCCAATCAAGCGAATCGACGCCCCTGTCGCTCGTACTTCATCAACCAATTTTTCATGACGAGGTCTATCCATAATACAAACAACAATCTGATTAACAGCCACTCCTTTAGCCTTCGCAAGAGCATGTATATTATCGGTAGGAGAAGCATCTATATCGACTATTCCCTTTGGATAACCAGGACCAATAGCAATTTTGTTCATATAAACATCAGGAGCGTAAAGGAGATTACCCTTTTCAGCAATTGCAACTACTGCCAAAGAATTAGCAATATTTTTAGCACAAAGTGTTGTACCCTCTAGTGGATCAAGTGCAATATCGATCGCCAATCCACTTTGAAGACCCACTTTTTCTCCAATATAAAGCATAGGCGCTTCATCCCGCTCACCTTCACCAATCACCACTGTACCATCAATAGGCAATCGATTAAGTTCTTGCCGCATTGCATCTACAGCAGCCTGATCCGCTGCCTTTTCATCGCCACGTCCGCGCCAGCGTGCAGCAGCAACAGCAGCACGTTCAGTAACACGTACCAATTCAAGCGTCAAAATACGATCAAGTCCATTTAAAATCTTCTGAGTTGTGGGCATATGAAAAAATCCTACCGAATGAATACCAGAAAAATATGAGTCCTTATTAAATACTAAGAATAAAGTTTTTTGGCAAAGATGAAAATTTTTCACAAGAGATAAAAGAACTCAAGCGTGCGTTTTTATTATCAAGAAAGTTATCAATTCTTTGCCATAGGTTCAATACGAATAAATTGAGATTTTGCAACAAGATGTCCATCTTTTTCAATTTCTGCAAGTGCCTGTCGTACATTCACCTCTGTTGTTTCATGCGTAATTAAAATAATTGTTTTTTCAATTTGATCTTCTACAAAAGATCTTTGAACAATCGACTCCAATGAGATGTGATTATCAGCCATATGCCTTGCGACCGCGGCAAAAACACCAGTACGATCATGAACATTTAAACGAATAAAATAACCACCTGCATGATGCGAAATACGTGCTTTTTTATGAGGAGCAAGTTCTAATGCTGGGCGTCTTAAAACAGGTGCATACTGAAAACCAGAACGCGCTTTTGCTATATCAGCCAAATCACCAATAACGGCTGATGCTGTTGCCTTTCCTCCAGCGCCAGGACCAGAAAACAGTAATTCACCTAATAAATCACTTTGAATAGAAAGAGCATTGGTTACACCATTTATCTGTGCAATCATTGAGGATGCTGGTACCATTGTTGGATGAACGCGTTGCTCTATTCCAGAATCCGTTTTTAATGCAACCCCTAAAAGCTTAATCCGATACCCCAATTCATCAGCTGCTCGAATATCAATTTGCGAAATATTATGAATTCCTTCAACATAAACATCATCTAACGAAATAGCTGTTCCAAATGCCAAGCTTGTCAACAAAGCTAATTTATGAGCAGTATCATTTCCCTCAATATCAAAAGTTGGATCTGCTTCAGCATACCCAAGTCTCTGTGCATCTGCTAAACAATCTTTAAATGAAAGACCTTCCGTAAACATGCGTGTTAATATATAATTACAGGTTCCATTGAGAATACCATAAATTCGCGATATGCGATTACTAACAAGTGATTCTCTCATCGCTTTGATGACAGGAATCCCCCCTGCAACAGCTGCTTCAAAATGAAGAAAAACACCTTTTTTTTCTGCAATTATAGCCAGCTCTACTCCATGTCGAGCAAGAAGAGCTTTATTGGCTGTTACAACATGATGTCCCGCCTCAAGCGCTCTCTTAACAGCGGTATACACCACATCCAATTCACCACCAATTAACTCTACAAAAACATCAATCTCATCAGAAGCAGCCAACTCCACAGGTGAATCAAACCATTTTATATCACTGAGATCAAGTCCACGATTGCGGCCTTTATCGCGCGCACTAACAGCAACAACTTTGATGAATCGCCCACATTGACAAGCTAAACTATTCGCTTTTTCACATAGAGCTCGAACAACTGAAGTACCAACCGTACCAAGTCCCGCAACACCAACTTTTAAAGCTTCTGCCATTATTAACCACTGATCCCTATCTTCATTGAAAAATCGTTTAAATGATGTGCCAATCAACACAAAGAATATTTACATCCATAAGAACAAAAGAAATACCCCGCTCTATTCACTTCATTTTTTCCAATAGAATTATCCCCGCTTGTTCAATCAACATTCCTAAAAATATAATATTTATTGTCTTCAAAGATTTCAGAATCTTTATAAAATATTTAATTCAGAATGAAAATCTGTAAAACTGATAAATGCAAGTTTCCATAAAGAAAAGTTCTAAAAAATAATCAATAACAAGTTAAAGAATATTGAAGACTTAGTAAGAAAGAATAAAACATCTCTTCTAAATCAACAAGTATGGAACAAAAAACATTCTTTTATATGATAAATTAAGAGAATGGATAAAATAAAGTAGATCAGTACATAATAACACATTTCTTCCTACCATTCCATAGCTTTAAATATAAATCTTTAATGCAAAATCTTAACGCACTCATATATCAAAATAGAACCTTACATTAAAGTAAAAAACAAAACTTAATATGCGCACACCATAATTCTGAAATATTATAAATATAGAGAATAAAGTTTCAAAATTTGAATATTTTATCTCAACTTATTGCCACCTCTTTAAAAAACTAGCGAATTGAAATGAGAAAAAACTCAATCTACCCTTTATCCACGCTAATTCATTTTCAAATCAAGAACCTTCTCAATATATAAAAGAGCAAATGAAGGTTTTTTAATCTTAAATTTCTTACAGACATGTAAAAGTAAATATAAAAAATATTTTTAATATATTCTATAAAAATTGATTTAATATTTTCATTTTTATTATACAGATATCTATTTATATTTTGTTAAATTGTAAGTAATCTATGGATTATTCATAAAAAAACTTTTGTATGATTGGTATTATTTGTTAATTTGGTAATAAATATTGTATTTCTACTTTATAAATTATACATTTTTTGCTTTATGATAAGCTCAAATGAGAAATCTTCCGTATAAAGGCTCTTTCAAGCAAGTTAAATAATATTCTCATGTGACAACAAAGATAACAAACGATAAAATATGTAAAAAATAAATACATTTAAAATGCTGTTTTGATCATTTTTGCCTACTTTTCAAACTGAAAATAAATGCAAATATCATTTGCTGAGATGATACCCACATCAAAACTTTCTATCAATGATGATAACTTTACATTTTTTCTACAAAAAATCTTAGAAAATAAGATGATTCAAACAAGAGTTTCTCAAAAATTATTCAATAAAACACACTTTTTTCAAAAAAAATGACACAGAGGGCTTGCGAAGTAAAAAGATCCTCTCTATAAGCCTCATCATTGGTTTGCGCCCATCGTCTAGCGGTTAGGACATCGCCCTTTCACGGCGGAAACAGGGGTTCGATTCCCCTTGGGCGTACCATCCTCCTTTTTTCTATGTGTAATATATTCATTTTATTTGTGTTTTTAAAAATGAGGGATGCATAAATAAAAACGAGAGAACAAGATTTTAAAAGGAATTTCTTCGTAAATTAAAAGGAATCTCTTTGTAAAAAGGATACAAGAATCATTAGGTGATTAATTTCTTTGTTGCATTTCGAGGATAGTGCTTTACTGCGCACAGTTATAACAATAAGAATCTATAAAATATAAGAATTAGAGTATTCTAGCTCGCGATACGGTAATTTTATAAGTCATATTCTTGCGTATGCTGTTAATTTTTAAATTAAACCAGCCGCATCATTTATACGTTTTTTCCAACCTTCAAAACTGAAGTTTATCCCAAACGCATTTTATATGAAGCATTTCTAATTACAGTGCCTTTGTTATCACATTAAACTTTTTATAAATAAACAAACCGTAATCTTAGAGTTGAAATAGCAATATAAAAAATAGATGCTTATTCACCTCACACAACAAATCAAGAAACTATAATTCAGAATACGATCAAATTATTAAATGGAATCTCTGATAATAAAAACGCATAATCCCCGTCCCTCGGTGATCTAACTACCTTATCTATTAAACAGATTCTTCATCAATCATAGAATACTTATAGATTTATAAACACATCACTTCTTTTCAAGGATTAAACCCTCCAACAAAATTTTACACTCTATTGATAATATATTCTAAAAGCTCATATTTGAATGCTTTTTTCCCTTGTTTTTACTTTTCATTATAAAGTTGAAAGTGTTATATAAGTAGTATCGCTTAAAAGAAAAAGGATTTCTAATGGTAAAGATCAAAGTAGAAAACCCCGTTGTTGAACTTGATGGGGATGAGATGACCCGCATCATCTGGAAATATATCAAAGATAAATTAATCCATCCCTACCTCGACATTGATCTAAAATATTATGATCTTTCCGTCGAAAATCGTGATGCAACCAATGATCAAGTAACAATCGATTCTGCCAATGCTATAAAAGAATATGGGGTTGGTATAAAATGCGCAACCATCACACCTGATGAGGCACGCGTTAAAGAATTTAACCTAAAAAAAATGTGGAAATCACCTAATGGTACAATCCGCAATATTTTAGGAGGAGTCATTTTTCGCGAACCCATTATCTGTAAAAATGTCCCTCGCCTTATTCCTAACTGGACAAAGCCAATTATTATAGGACGTCACGCTTTTGGCGATCAATACAAGGCAACAGATTTTAAATTTCCAGGAAAAGGGAAATTAAGTATTAAATTTGTAGGTGATGACAATCAAGTTATTGAACATGATGTTTTTGATGCTCCAAGCGCAGGGGTTGCCATGGCTATGTATAACCTTGATGAGTCAATTCGTGATTTTGCCCGCGCATCCTTTAATTATGGACTACAACGGAATGTTCCAGTTTATCTTTCAACAAAAAATACCATTCTAAAAGCTTACGATGGTCGTTTTAAAGATATCTTTCAAGAAATATTCGATATGGAATTTAAAACTGAATTTGAAAACCGTAAATTATATTACGAACACCGTCTTATTGATGATATGGTTGCTTCTGCATTAAAGTGGTCAGGTGGATACGTATGGGCATGTAAAAACTATGATGGTGATGTCCAATCTGATATTGTTGCCCAAGGCTTTGGTTCTCTTGGTCTCATGACTTCTGTTCTCATGACACCTGATGGTAAAATTGTTGAAGCAGAGGCTGCACACGGCACCGTAACACGCCATTACCGTCAGCATCAAAGAGGCGAAGAAACATCAACAAATTCTATTGCATCTATTTTCGCATGGACACGTGGACTGGCGCACCGTGCTAAACTAGATAACAATGAGAAATTAAAAAACTTTTCCACGACATTGGAAGAAGTTTGTATTAAAACCGTCGAAGAAGGTTTTATGACTAAAGATCTCGCACTTTTGATTGGGCCTAAACAAAAATGGCTTTCTACAACAGGTTTCCTCGATAAAATTGATGAGAATCTCAAAAAAGCAATGGGCAATTAAGTTATTAATTAAATTAAAATTCAAAGCTCTAAACAGAGCTTTGAATTTCTCTTGGCAAATTCAAAGAAGTACCTTATAAGTAAAAAGAGGATAAATTTTTATTAAATAGCAAAAAACAGTGAAACAACAGAGCTGGTCTGAGCTTTTATTGGGTAAAAATGGTCTTTGCTTTTTAACGTTTACAGGTGGTGTTATATTACACGCTACCAATGTTTATATTGTTATTACTATTTTACCTTCCCTTATAAATCATATTGGCAATGAATATTATTCTTGGGTGGCGACTGTCTTTATTACAGCTTCACTCCTTGGTACTTCACTTGCAACAAAAATATTAGGGAAATTAGGTCCTCGCAACGCTTATGTTATCTCTGGTCTTATCTTTACCCTAGGCACTTTCCTGTGCAGCATTTCTTCATCTATGCCATTATTTTTAATAGGACGCTTTATTCAAGGATTGGGAAGTGGTTCTTTGTTATCTCTATCCTATTCCATGGTACGTATTGTTTTCAGCCCATCTTTATGGTCACACGCATTAAGTGTTATCTCTGGAATGTGGGGAATATCAACCTTGTTAGGACCAGCAATCGGAGGAATTTCTGTATATTATGGCCTATGGAGAGCATCCTTTTGGATCATTGGCGCATTAGCTATATTCTTCTCACTCATAGCCTTTAAAATTTTACCCAAAAAGAATGAAAACTATGTTCCAACATCCCCCCTTCCTCTTCTCCAGCTTCTCACACTCACCTTATTGATTTTTATCATCTCTGTTGGAGGAGCTATGGACACAACAATGGCAAAAATTTGCGGATTAGTTATTGGACTTAGTCTTCTCTTTGTTTTAGCAAAAATCGAATCATATAGCTTTCATCCTATGTTGCCGCGCAAATCCTTTTCTTTCTCTTCTGAAATTTTTCCTGTTTACGCATTAATACTCGTTATGACAACAGTCGTGTACAGTATAGAACTTTATTTACCACTTTTTCTTCAAGAACTTCATGGACAAGCTCCACTTATAGCCGGTTATATAGCAACACTTATGAGCCTAGGGTGGACGTGTGGAGCCCTCTCAAGTGCTGCTGTCTCCACAAAAAAAATTCGCAACATCATTATATACTCACCCCTATTAAAACTGTTAGGTATAGCGATTCTTTTATGGCTCATACCAACAGAAGTTTCCACGCTTGAATATATTTTTATTATTTGCTTAGCACTATTTTCTATTGGAATCAGTGCAGGCATAGCATGGCCACATTTGCTCACACGAATTTTACAATGTACAAATGATGAAGATGCTCTCCGTGCCAGTGAATCCCTTACCTCCGTACAACTATTTTCAGCTGCATTGAGTGCAACTCTAGCCGGAGTTATCACCAATCTTGCCGGACTCTTTAATCCTGGAGGAACAATAGGAATGATCTTAGCAGCAAAAACTCTTCTTGTAGTGCTCATTGGTTTTTTATTTTGTTTTGCTATTCCATTAGCGCTGCGCATTTCTTACTGCATGTTAAAAAATCCAACAGGACATTCCAATAATTAAATAAACATAAAAATACCTTCTTCATTTTAAAAATGAAAAACATTAAGCATGCTTCTCCATATACCATGAGACGCAAAAAACCATTAATCCACACAAAGTTAGAACACTTCCTAAAACAGCTGTATATTCATAACTATAACCCAATTTTAAAACTAATGCTCCAGATTCTGCACCAAGAGCGTTGGCAATATTAAAAGCAGACTGCATTAATGCTCCTGCCAAAATCTGTCCCTGTAGTGCAACATCCATAATTTTTGTTTGTATAGAAGGCATAGCAGCAAAAGAAGTTCCAACAAAAAAGCATCCTATTGCCGCTGTTAACGGAGCATAGGATAAAAATAAAAAAATAAAAAAAACAAATACGCTCCAAAGCATAGAAAAAAATATCATCGGCGAAATACCAATTTTAACGGCTAATTTAGGCCCCAAGAGATTTCCTACCACCATTCCCAATCCAACTAACGGCATAATAAATGGTACCAACTCAAGTGAAACACCAGAAATATGCATTAATGTTGGCTTGATATAAGTGAAAACAGAAAATAATCCTGACGCTCCCACCGACACCATCAACAAAAGAAGCCACACCTGCTTTTGCTTTAATGCACCCATTTCTTGCAAAGGATTCGTTTTTGGAAAACTTGAATCACAAGGAAAAAAATTCCAAATAAGCAAACAACATAATAAAGCGATCATCCCCACAAGGACAAAAGCAATCTGCCAACCAATAAGTTGACCAATCCAAGTAGCACTGGGTGCTCCCAAAACGGTTGCAATTGTTAAGCCAAGCATAACATATCCAACAGCTTTAGAACGTTCTTTCATTTCTACCATTGAAGAGGCAACCATAGCCGCAAGTCCAAAATAGATTCCATGGGGAAGTCCACTGAGAAAGCGTAATACTACTAATATGCTAAAATCAGAAACAAAGGCACTAGCAATATTTGCTAAGGCATAAAAAAGCATCAAGCCTATCAAAACAGTTTTGCGTGATACCTGAGCTGTTGCCACAGCTAAAAGAGGTGCTCCAATCACAACTCCTAATGCATAAGCAGAAATATATTGACCAGCGGTAGGAATATCAACATAGGAACTTCGTGCCATCTCTGGCAGTAGCCCCATTGCAACAAACTCTGCAGTACCAATAGCAAAACTGCCCACGGCAAGAGCTAAAATTATTAAACGTCGTATTCTCGAATCAATTCCCAATGCAAGAACCTTTTGTTGATAAGAATCCCTCATATCATCACTTCTGGATAGGAGTTTTAACTGTAAATATCTGTAATACACACAAACAAAAATTCAAAACATTGTTATACGCATGCCCAATAGTCCCCAATAAAGTTTTAGAAATATTTTTATATATAAAGCATTTTATGGAGTTTTAAGTAAGATTCTTTAATGGAAAATCTTTGAAAACCTCAAGGTCATAGACGTATTCACATTCACCTATTTCTATCAGATATACCAGATAATAAACTTTGTCTCCTCTTTTCAGCCGTTGAAATTTTACAGTGAAAACTTTATTTTACAACGATATACTATACCCTATAAATAATTCTAAAATTTGCTGAATAATGCATTTCAAACAAGTGAACAATATCTCATCATTATCTTGATACAAAGATAAAACTTCTCCCCCAATTATTGTTGCTTTATTTTTGCTACCTAAATGCAGATCCCCCAAATCGATAAGCTATAATTTCAACTTTAGGCCATTCTTATAAATTATTATAGAGTCTTTAAAAAATTCTCATGATAATAGTGCTTGGTTTCTAGATTTATTAAATATCCTCTTTTAGGCATCTTTCCCCCTCCCTCACAGAGGAATCGCATCAGATATCTAACTCACTATCTGTAAATTAAAATATTCACGTAAATATATTATGATTATTTTCATATAAATTCTATAAACAAAGCAGAAAACAAATATAATAAGTTTTGTTTCAATATATATATTGATATTTTATAATATATGATAATTATTGTGATTAATATTTAATTTTTATTACATTAAAACTATAAATTTTTAGTTTTACAATATTAATAATATTATATAAATCTATGTAAATAATATTTATTTTAATATATAAAAATAATAACAATATAAAATTATAACATTTTAAATATGTAATCTTATTTTAGTTTTATTTTAATTTTCTAAAAATTTATCTGTTCGATTGTATATAATCCATTATTTACCTTTAATAATAAAAAACACAAAATATCTCATAAAAATACAATTTTCATACTTCTTTAAGAGTTCGCTAACGCCTCATTAACATTGTTGCTGTAAACAGTCATCAGAAACAGAAAAACTGTTTTTCTCCGGATCAGGTAGCGCGTACCGGAGTAACAGTTTCTGTTTTTATATAGTAATTAGAAACAGAATATGTGCCCTTATAAAACCGCACTGTTATATTTTAAGATAGTGAAATTTTATAATTTTGGAAGATGTTTCTAATTTCATATTTTTAACTAAATTTGTAAGTGCGAGAATAAATTCAATAAAAAAATGAGGCGTTATATTACGATTAATATTTTAGCGTCCTTGTGCCCATAGAGCACGCGTTTCAGCGCAAAAATCAGCATAACAGCCTTCCTCAATGGCATCACGAATTCCCTGCATAAGTTGTTGATAATAAAAAAGATTATTCCAAGTCAACAACATCCCCCCAAGAGATTCACCAGATTTGATCAAATGATGCAAATAAGCACAACTATAATCATGTGCTGCTGGACAAAGTGACTGTGGATCAAGAGGATGTGGATCTTCTGCATAACGCGCATTACGCAAATTAATTCTACCAAAGCGGGTAAAAGCTAAACCATGACGTCCTGCACGCGTTGGCATAACACAATCAAACATATCAACACCACGTGCAACACTTTGTAAAATATCATCAGGTGTCCCTACTCCCATAAGATAGCGTGGTTTATCCTCTGGTAAAATCGGACAAGTAGTATCCAATACTGCTGTCATAACACTCTGCGGCTCACCAACAGCAAGCCCTCCAATAGCGTAACCTTTTAAATCCATTTCTTTTAATGCTTGAGCAGAACGTTCACGCAGTTTCATATTATCACCACCTTGAACAATCCCAAACAATGCTTTATCTGGCTGATCTCCAAAAGCTGTTTTACAACGCAGCGCCCACCGCAATGAAAGTTCCATAGCTTCTTCCATTTCTTTTTCAGTTGCTGGTAATGCAATACATTGATCCAACTGCATCTGGATATCCGCACCAAGAAGTCCTTGAATTTCGATAGAACGCTCTGGACTCATTTCATAGTAAGCTCCATTAATGTAAGAGCGAAAAATCACACCTTGTTCAGTAATTTTACGGATTCCCGCCAATGACATAACCTGAAATCCACCAGAATCGGTTAAAATAGGTCCGCTCCAGCGTGAAAATTCATGTAATCCTCCCAAACGCGCAACACGTTCAGCTCCTGGACGTAACATTAAATGATAAGTATTCCCCAAAATGATATCTGCACCAAGATCACGAATTTGATCCATATACATAGCCTTAACAGTTCCTGCCGTCCCAACAGGCATAAATGCGGGTGTACGAACACATCCTCGCCCCGTTATAATTTCTCCTCGACGTGCATACCCATCTTGAGCAATTTTTCTATAATGAAATGTCTTTATCATAACTCTCGTCTTTTTGATTCCATCAATGCATATCTCTATAGAAAGAAAAAAGATATCCCCTTACGCGCATTGTCATAAGCTTATGAATTAATTTTTGATTCGCTCAATATTGTAACCAGCATCAAAAATTAAACGAGATAAAAGAACATTTCTTGTTAAGAAATCACCATAATAAAAGTGATAATCTAACTCTAGAAAAATAGTAAAATCCTTATAATATCATACCTCAAAATACCTACGCTTATCCTTAACAGAACTGCAAAATTATTATCACAATAATTTCATCTTCACATACTTCCATAAGCAGTAACTTTGTACCCATAAAAGAAAATTTTGAACGCATTGTACAGCTCACAATATTCTTTAACTTTTACAGATAAAAATTTTTCATCTACTGGGCACAGCGATCCTCACGCTTAATAAAAGTGCAAATGAACATAATCATTTATCCACTCACAATATTGAGATAGCTCTTGGCATTGGAGATAATTCACAAAAGAAATTAACGTGTAAATAAAAATACTTTAAAAAACTAAAAATGCTTTTTGTAAAGATTCTCAAATACCAAAAGCTCTATCGTAACATTAGAGGCTGAAAAAGCGTATGATGGTACCCGTTTGCTCCTTCACAAGCTTTAAAGATGGTGGTGCATAATATTTTATACTATTTATAGCTTTAAAACTATACATGCCATGAATGTCATCGTGGAAGTGAATGTTGATATGTACTGAGAAATGCTTCTTAAAAAAACACGTAAATATGCAACACAAGTGTATTCCGTTTGGAGCGTTCCTCTATAAAAAAACGAGAAAAATAAAAGCGTAAGTCCATGCATAATCTTCATTATTTAAAAGATATTGCATTAGATACTTTTAAAAAAGTAAAGCTGAATTAAAAAGGAGATGGCAAGACTTGCCATTTGTTTCACTTCTGCGCCTTTATTATATTCTTCTAAGATTAAACTGTCTTCTTATTTTAAAGATTACGCCAATATATATAAATGCTTGTTTTCCACCTTACTAAGAAAACTGGATGAGCGAGTAAAGCTCTTATCCGTCTTAATATGTGTTTCAAACATGCTTCTGCATTAGGATTGGATGTTGATTTACAAGCAGAAACAAAAGCACACTCTCTCTCAGGAAAGTAACATCATAAAACCATTAAGACCGACAATGGATGGAAGAGAAATGCCAAATTTTTTATAAAACACTTTGCCAAACAACAACCATAATACAACAGACTTTGCGTTTTCTTATTCTGACAGGTGTTTGTACAAATCTTTTGCGTTATATTCTTAAGGAAGATCCGATTGAAGGAAATATATGGACAATGCTTAGCTCGAAATTATAAAAGGTAAGCGTGATACTACAAAAGAGTTTTGTGTGCCTTTATTGATCAGAAAAGAGTATTTTTTTCTTAGAAACTTACAATTAAAATCAGTATAGTTTATACTATTTTGCATCCGCAGCAATAATGGCTTTGGTAATTGAATCTGGATCTGAAACAGGTTCACCACGTTTAATTTTATCAACATTTTCCATACCTTCAACAACCTGCCCCCATATGGAATATTGACGATCAAGCCACGGAGCATCTGCAAAACAAATAAAAAACTGAGAGTTAGCAGAATTTGGATTCTGACTCCGTGCCATAGAAACTGTACCACGCTTATGAGAAAGATTTGAAAACTCTGCTGTTAAATTTGGTTTTTCTGCCCCCCCCATACCCGCACGTGATAAATTGAATTTTTCACTATCCTTCTTTCCAAATTGCACATCCCCTGTTTGCGCCATAAAACCATCAATAACGCGATGGAAAATAACATTATCATAAGCACCTTCACGTACCAATTCTTTAATACGTGCAACATGACAAGGTGCTAAATCAGCAAAAAGCTCAATAACAACTCTGCCCTTTGTGGTTTCAAGAATTAAAGTATTTTCTGGATTTTTATTCTCAGCCATATGGAAAGCTCCCTTGATTCATTTCTCAACTTGTAAAGTAGCAGCATTAATAACATCAGGATTTTTTACAGATCCATTATTATTTGTCGTACCTTTTTTTATTTTATCAACAACATCCATCCCCTTTATAACCTCTCCAACAACCGTATACTGACCGTTTAAAAAAGCAGCATCATCAAAACAAATGAAGAATTGAGAATTCGCGGAATCCGGATCTTGTGACCGTGCCATCCCAACTGTACCACGCTTAAACGGCTGTTTTGAAAACTCTGCCGGTATATTGGGATAATTTGAGCCACCCATACCAACGCGTTTCAGATCAAAATCTCTACTGCCTTTTTTTCCAAATTCTACATCACCAGTTTGTGCCATGAAATTAGGAATAACGCGATGAAACACAACATTATTATAGGCCCCCTCCTCTGTTAATCTTTTGATTTGCGCAACATGTTTTGGCGCCAAATCAGGACGCAGACGAATAATGACATCACCATCTTTGAGAGATAAAACAAGAAGGCTTGCATCGCTTGCTGGTCTAGGATTACCAGCGACAGCGGACAATGAAAAAAAACAAAACACACATATCAAAACAGCAAAAATTCTACGAGACACAATTATTCTCCCCTAAAAGATTGGAATTTCGAGCTCAAAGCTTGTGCAACATTGGGCGGTACAAATGGTGTCACATCACCTCCCATAGAGGCAATTTGGCGTACTAATGTAGAAGTTATCGCACGCCCAGAAACACTTGCCGGCAAAAAAACAGTTTGCAATTCAGGAGCCATAACGCCATTCATCCCGGCCATTTGCATTTCATAATCAAGATCAGTACCATCACGCAATCCACGAATGAGAAATGAAGCACCAACTTCACGCGCCTTCTCAATGAGAAGGTTGCTAAATGAAAGAACCTGCAATCGATTAGAATCTGCACCAAACAAGTCTTTCCCGACCTGCGTAATGAAATCAACACGCTCTTCGAAGCTAAAAAGTGTTTTTTTGTCAGCCTGTATCCCTATAGCGACGACCACCTTATCAGCTAACACAAAACACCCTTTCAAAACATCAAGATGACCATTTGTAAGAGGATCAAAAGAACCCGCGTAAAGAGCAATTTTCATGACTTTACTCCTTCCTCTTAAAAATTATTTTTCTTCGCTCATATCAACTGTATCAGAATGCTTCTCACCTTCATCATCTAATGAACTCGTATCATCTTCAGGTTCAGAAATACGTTCAACCGATACGACTCTTTCACCTTTGGCTGTATTAAAAATTGTGACTCCCTTAGTTGAGCGCCCAGCAGTACGAATTCCCTCAACAGGGACACGAATAAGCTGCCCCCCATCTGATACCAACATAATTTGATCTTGCGCCTTCACCGGAAAAGCCGCTACTAATTTACCAATTTCAGCTGTTTTAGATGGATCTGTTGCGCGAATCCCCTTTCCGCCACGTCCCGAAATCCGGAACTCATAGGAAGAAGAACGTTTACCATAACCAAACTCACTCACTGTCAAAAGCATTTGTTCACGTGCATGAAGTTCTGCATAACGTTCATCTGTTAACTCTGTTTCAGCACCCCCATCTTCTTCATCAAGAGTTATAACATCTTCAACATCAGCATCTGCACCAGAAGCACGCCGTTCATTCATTACACGTTTAATATAAGCAGAACGCTCAATGGACGTCGCCTCGACATGCTCTAAAATTGTCATCGAAATGACTTTATCGCCTTTAGCTAAATTGATACCACGAACTCCCACAGAATTACGCCCAGCAAAGACCCGAACATCAACAACTGGAAAACGGATACATTGTCCATTGGCTGTTGTTAGAACAACATCATCATGTTCTGTACAGGTTTCAACAGAAAGAATTTCATCTTCTTCATCAAGTTTCATTGCAATTTTACCATTACGATTAACCTGAACGAAATCTGATAATTTATTACGACGCACAGTTCCACGTGTTGTCGCAAACATAATATCTAATGCACTCCAGCTCGCTTCATCTTCAGGCAAAGGCATAATCGTTGTAATACGCTCACCTTGTTGTAAGGGAAGCATATTGATCAAAGCCCGCCCACGCGATTGGGGTGTCCCCAGCGGCAGTCGCCAAACTTTTTCCTTATAAACAATCCCACGTGATGAAAAGAAAAGAACCGGAGTATGCGTATTGGCAACAAACAACCGCGTTACAAAATCCTCATCCTTCGTGGACATACCAGAACGCCCCTTACCACCACGTCGCTGTGCACGATAGGTATTAAGAGGCACACGCTTAATATAACCACTATGGCTTACCGTTACCACCATATCCTCTGGCGCGATCAGATCTTCACTCTCCATCTCAGCGCTACCAAAACCAAATACGGTACGTCGCGGCGTTGCAAACTCCTCACGAAGAGCACTCAACTCATCCTTAACAATACACATAATCCGCACGCGTGATGCCAAGATCTCAAGATAGTCAGCGATATCCACGCCAATTTTATTCAATTCATCAGCAATTTCATCACGCCCAAGGGCTGTCAATCGTTGCAAACGCAATTCTAAAATAGCACGCGCCTGTTCTTCAGAGAGATTATAAGTACCATCCTCATGAATAATATGACGAGGATCATCAATAAGTTTAATCAAAGGCGCAACATCCATCGCTGGCCAGCGTCGCTCCATTAACTGTGCACGTGCTGTCTGCGGATCAGGAGCTTTGCGAATAAGCGCTATAATTTCATCAATATTGGCAACAGCAAGGGCAAGACCAACCAAAACATGTGCTCGCTCACGCGCTTTACGCAAAAGATATTTTGTTCGCCGACTGACAACTTCTTCCCGAAAAGAAACAAATGCACGAAGCATATCAAGCAACGTCATCTGTTCGGGTTTTCCCCCATTCAAAGCAACCATATTACAACCAAAGGAAGTTTGCAGCGGCGTATACCGATATAATTGGTTTAAAACAACTTCCGCAACAACATCTTTCTTCAGCTCAATAACGACCCGATATCCATCACGATCAGATTCGTCACGCAAATCAGAGATTCCTTCAATGCGTTTATCGCGCACCAATTCGGCCATTTTCTCAATCATCGTTGCCTTATTAACTTGATAAGGGATCTCACTCACAATAATTGCTTGTCGACCACTGCGAATCTCTTCGATCTCAACTTTAGCACGCATAATGATTGAGCCACGCCCTGTTTCATAAGCTGCACGAACACCAGAATGTCCGAGGATAATGCCCCCTGTAGGAAAATCCGGACCAGGAATAATTTCAATTATTTTATCGAGTGTGATATCGGGATTATCAATCAAAGCGATACAACCATCAACGACTTCACCAAGATTATGGGGAGGAATATTGGTTGCCATTCCCACAGCAATCCCCCCTGACCCATTAACCAAAAGATTGGGAAAACGCGCTGGCAAGACAACCGGTTCACGCTCACGCCCATCGTAATTATCCTGAAAATCAACAGTATCTTTATCAATATCAGCTAAAAGTTCTTCTGAAACTTTTTCTAAACGACACTCAGTATAGCGCATGGCCGCAGGTGGATCACCATCAACGGAACCAAAATTTCCCTGACCATCAATTAATGGATTTCTTAAAGAAAAGTCCTGCGCCATACGCACTAATGCATCGTAAATTGAAGCATCACCATGGGGATGAAATTTCCCCATAACCTCACCAACAACACCAGCAGATTTACGATACGACTTATTGAAAGAAAGCCCCATCTCATTCATAGCATGAAGGATACGTCGATGAACAGGCTTAAGACCATCACGGACATCAGGGAGTGCACGTGAAACAATCACGCTCATCGCATAATCGAGATAGGAGCGTTGCATTTCATCAATAATACTGATTGGTTCAATACCGGTTAGCACATCACGTTCTGGGTGTGGAGTAAGATCGGTCACAATTTCAAAACTTTCAAAAAAGAATCATTTCACTTTATTTATAGCGAAAAATACACCAAAATGCTAATTTCTCTCCCATGACAAAAAAGAAATTTAACAATATTTTTCAAGATGTTATTAATTTATATTTTAAATTACCAATAATAATTAACAATTTTCACTTCGCTAAACTTCAAAAATCTGAAACAAGCAAACCATAAAATGATCATAATACTGCAATTTAAAGACTCTTAAAAAGGGACATCATCATCTAATTTGTGTGAAAAACTTTCTCCCAATTGATTATTATTTTGACCAAAAGTATTTCTCTGATTTGAGTGACTATCGGCAAAGCCACCACTATAACTCCCCCCTTGACTTGCTCCTTGCTCCCCGCTCGCAGCTCCCCGCCCATCAAGCATTTGTAATTCGCCACGGTACTTTTGCAAAACAATCTCTGTTGTATAACGGTCATTTCCATTTTGATCTTGCCATTTTCGTGTCTGTAACTGCCCCTCAATATAAATTTTGCTGCCTTTTTTTAAATATTGCTCTGCAACTTTGACAAGGTTTTCATTAAAAATAACAATACTATGCCACTCAGTGCGTTCTTTTCGCTCATTTGTATTCCGATCGCGCCAACTTTCTGAAGTAGCAATACGCAGATTTGCCACTTGATCACCAGAATTCAAACGGCGGATTTCAGGATCGGCACCAAGATTACCAATCAAAATAACTTTATTAAGGCTACCAGCCATCGTATAAACTCCAAAATTTTAATTCGTAAAGTACTCTGTTCTATAACAGTTATAACCATCTTGACCTTCAATTTACATGTCGCAATTGACCATCAATATGGGTATGCTATCCTTTCTCAATACTGTATTGAGTGTAATTATACCAAAAGATGATAAAAACACATAGTTTATTCCACCACGAGAGAATAAAAAGCTGCTCATTTGTATTTTTTTCACAAAACTTATACCTTCCTTTTGCATTAAAGCAGTTAAACACATTGTAATTCTAAAAAAACAGTTTTATTCCATTTTAGGTGCTCAATTTTTGCCACATATGCCAAGGATAAAGTATGACTCATCAAAAATATATCTCCATTCGCGGTGCACGTGAGCATAACCTTAAAAATATTGATCTTGATCTGCCTCGTGACAAACTCATTGTTATAACAGGACTTTCTGGATCAGGGAAATCATCTTTAGCGTTTGATACAATTTACGCTGAAGGACAACGTCGCTATGTCGAAAGCCTTTCAGCCTATGCACGCCAATTTTTGGAAGTCATGCAAAAACCCGATGTCGACCGCATAGACGGTCTCTCTCCAGCTATCTCCATTGAACAAAAAACAACCAGTCGCAACCCTCGTTCAACGGTAGGTACCGTTACTGAAATCCACGATTACATGCGTCTTCTCTTTGCACGTATTGGTATTCCTCATTCTCCTGCAACAGGACTTCCTATTGAAAGCCAGACAGTAAGTCAAATGGTGGATCAAATTATGTCCTTACCAGAAGGAACACGAATTTTTATTATGGCACCCTTAGTGCGAGGACGAAAGGGAGAATATAAAAAAGAGCTAACAGAACTTTTAAAAAGAGGATTTCAACGCGCTAAAGTTGATGGAAAATTCTATGAAATCGCTGATATTCCACCTCTTGATAAAAAATATAAACACGACATCGATGTCGTGGTAGACCGCATTGTTGTACAGAAGGATATCACCTCTCGCTTGGCTGATAGTATAGAAACCTGTTTACAGCTAGCAAATGGGCTTGCCATAGCTGAAATGGCAGACCAACCCTTAGCACAAAAAGAAACGACAAAGGAATCTGCTCATAAATCAAAAAATGATACACACAAACGGCTCATTTTTTCAGAAAAGTTTTCCTGCCCAGTATCGGGTTTCTCTATTCCTGAAATTGAACCACGCCTTTTTTCGTTCAATAATCCTTTTGGGGCCTGTCCTCTCTGCGATGGATTGGGTATCAAAAAGGCAATGGATCCACTAAAAATTGTGCCAAATAAAAACCTTACCCTAAAGAATGGAGCCATTGCTCCTTGGGCTAAATCAGATTCACTTTATTATAGTCAAACCTTAGAAGCATTAGGAAAAGCTTACGGTTTCAAACTCACAGATCAATGGTGTGAACTCTCTAGTGAAGCACAACAGGCTATTCTCTACGGTACAAAAAGAGATGAAATTTCTTTTATCTATAAAAATAATTCTGGTTCGCATAAAATGACCCAACCCTTTGAAGGAATCATCCCTAATATGGAGAGACGCTGGAAAGAAACCGATTCTGCTTGGTCTCGAGAAGAAATCGAACGTTATATGTCTTCTTCGCCCTGCCCAGCTTGTCACGGTTATCGTTTAAAACCAGAGGCACTTGCTGTAAAAATAAACGGAATGCATATTGGGCAAATATCAGATCTTTCTATTCTAAAGGCAGATGATTGGTTTGCCAATGTTCATCAATATCTCACAGAAAAACAACGTAATATCGCCGTACGTATTTTAAAAGAAATTCGTGAACGCTTGGCTTTTTTAAATCATGTAGGATTGGAATATCTTACCTTGTCTCGAAATTCAGGAACGCTTTCAGGGGGAGAAAGCCAACGCATTCGGTTGGCATCCCAAATTGGTTCTGGTCTTACAGGTGTTCTTTATATTTTAGATGAACCATCTATCGGTTTACACCAACGCGATAATGAACGCCTTTTGGAAATGCTGCGTCATTTGCGCAATCTTGGCAATACAGTTATTGTTGTTGAACATGATGAAGATGCTATTCTCACAGCAGACTATGTTGTTGATATGGGGCCTGCCGCGGGCGTTCATGGTGGAGAAATCATAGCGCAAGGGACACCGCAGGAAATTATAGAAAATTCAGCCTCTCTCACAGGCCAATACCTTTCAGGAAAAATGGCTGTTAAAATGCCGACAAAGCGACGCAAAATATCAAAAACGAAAACACTTAAAGTCATTGGCGCCAAAGGCAATAACCTCAAAAATATCAATGCGAATATTCCTCTTGGAACCTTCACATGCATAACTGGTGTTTCTGGAGGAGGAAAATCAACATTTCTTATTGAAACGCTTTTCAAAGCAGCATCACATCATATCATGGGCTCTCATCACAGCCCTGCCAGCTATGACAAAATTGAAGGATTAGAATTTCTTGATAAAGTCATTGATATCAACCAGTCCCCTATTGGACGCACCCCACGCTCTAATCCCGCAACCTATACAGGTGCTTTTACACCGATTCGTGAGTGGTTTGCTGATCTTCCAGAATCAAAAGCCCGCGGTTACAAAGCTGGGCGTTTTTCATTTAATGTTAAAGGAGGACGGTGCGAAGCATGCCAAGGCGACGGAGTCATCAAAATTGAAATGCACTTTTTACCTGATGTCTATGTTACTTGCGATGTCTGTAAAGGAAAACGCTATAACCGAGAAACACTAGAAATAAAATTCAAAGGACAGTCTATAGCCGATATTTTGGATATGACAATTGAAAAGGCAGAAGAATTTTTCCAAGCTATTCCCGCTATTCATAATAAAATGGAAACTCTCATTAAAGTAGGATTGGGTTACATAAAAGTAGGACAGCAAGCAACCACACTTTCTGGTGGGGAAGCACAACGTGTAAAACTTGCGAAAGAACTTTCTCGTAAAACAACGGGACGTACACTCTATATTTTGGATGAACCGACAACAGGTTTACATTTTCATGATATTTCCAAACTTCTTGAAGTGCTTCACGAACTAGTCGAGCAAGGCAACACAGTTATAGTCATTGAACATAACCTTGATGTTATAAAGACAGCCGACTGGATTATTGATTTAGGACCAGAAGGTGGAGATCGCGGTGGTGAAATTGTTGCAATTGGACGCCCTGAAGACATCATTAAGGTTCCCGCTTCCTATACGGGAAAATTTCTAAAAGATGTTTTACTACGCCCATCTCTCTATAATTCCAATTCTTAGAAACGCTTTTTATTGTAAAATACAGCATACTAACAAAGCCTGTACTTTTATTATTACCTGTAAACCAACACCTAATTCCAGTAGTGCAACACGTTTGAAGCAAAGACTAAAAACAATTTAGCGCTTTATAAGCTGTTTCAGTTGTCGTATTGCCAAATAAGAATGCGCGCATAATTGCATATTTATTCTCTGTTTTGTTTATACCTGAAACGACCAGACAGCCTAAACTGGGAAAAATACGAAGTTTTAAAGGTATAAATAAGTTCCTATCTTTACATCACTTCTTAATTTATCTTTATGATTTCTACAAGACATTGATTTATAATGATAATTCACTGTTTTGTATGTTGAATGAGAGTCTCGAATAACGTAGGATTCTCTCATTTCAAATCTGTTTATGTTGAATCAATCAAAACCACTCATTTGTACATAACAAGTGGGATGAGTGTGTGGATAAAATTTGTATAAGAAAGGACTAAAAATGGCTCTTATGAACCGTCTTAATGCAAGGGCTGTCGCAACATTGGGAGCTGGCAAATATAATGATGGTGCCGGCTTGTTACTTCATAAGCGTAAAGATGGAGGTGCTCAATGGATTTATCGCTATACCATTCATGGTCGGCGCCGTGAAATGGGCTTGGGTGCCTTAAGACATGTCTCTTTAAAACAAGCCCGTGAATTAGCAACTGGGTGGCGTGCTGTTCTTCGTGAAGGGCGTGACCCTATTCAAGAACGCGATAAACAAAAGCGTGAGGCAATAAGCAATCTCCATTACTTAAAAGACATTGCCGTAGATGCTTTTGAAAGTCGTAAAGCCGAATTAAAAAGAGATGGTAAGGCTAGTGATTGGTTTTCACCTTTGCGGCTTTACATTCTCCCTAAATTAGGTTGCCTCCCCGTTTCAGAGATTACACAAACAGAGATACGCGATACCCTTGCCCCTATTTGGCATACAAAAGCTGGAACTGCTCGAACAGCACTAATGCGTCTTAAT
>NZ_JBHINT010000058.1:0-7974 GCF_042195145.1 Bartonella sp. CL434QHHD
ATCAAAATAAGAAGCTTCAATGGTGCCATATTGCGTACGTGGCTCTAGGGTAAATTCCCAGTTGGAACAGTCGTGCTTATGGATGTCGAGTGCTGGTAAATTATCTCCGCTTAAAAACAAAAACTTATTGTCTTTGATTAAAAAACGTGCCCGCATGCGATCGGCAAGGCGGGTTAAAAAATCAACCGCCGATTGATCTGTACGAATCACATAAGGCAAAGTTTGTGTGGTGAACTGAGGACTGACCTTTGCTTGATAGCCATGGCGTTTGGCAAGTGTCTCAACAATCTCACCAACAGTTTTGTGGTCAAAATGTTCACTCACCTGTTCTTTGAGCTCTTTACGCATCGAGGCACTTTTGCCACAAAGGCGCAAAATCTCTCCATCACTGCCACCACAACTTACAACCGATTCGACAACAAAACACCCCATAAATGCACTGATGCTGTTCTCATAGCCAAAGATCACCTGTAGCGCACTATTGCTTGAGGGAACCTCTAAATCATTGCCACTATCGTCAAACTCTGCTTCAAATGTATCGGCTTCATTCCCGGCATGGTCCGTAATCGTTGCGGTTAAAAGACGCTGGTAAAAAACCTCATGAACAGGTTTGTCTCCCACCTTGACCACAATAAAAGGGTGTGTACGCATTAATCCCATAACCGCTTCACCATGCTGTTCTTTTCTTGGCTAGCAAATTCAGGCAGAATGACCTTTAAGCCCCGTGGTAAAAACACACCATATTTGGCAATCTCTGGATTAGCTTCCAGTGTGGCTTCTAAATAGCCGTTTAGTCCCCCAACTTGGATACGATCTCCTAACACAGCCATAGCATGGTGAAAGCAGAGGAGATCGAGGCTCATATCTTCTAACTCTACAATAACACGCTTTTTTGGTATTTTCATGGAATTTGTCCCACTTGGATTTGTCCCTCTTGGTATTGTCCTTGTGGTTTTCCGCCATTAAAAAAGGGCAAGAGCGTAATGGAATAGCGGATGCGCTGGGATTGACCAGAGCGACTGATATAGTCATGGTCTTTATTGATCGTGGTGATTACTACGGGTCCATGGAGAAGGACACTATAGGTCGTATCATTGATCCAATGAAGCATCTGGACCGGCTTTGCTCTTCGGATAGTTGTAGTGATGGCATCTATCGCTACCCGGTCCCCAAATTCTTCTGGAAACCAAACCCCATGAATGGTTTTTGCATCATTGCCATAGCCGGTAAATTGCAAACTGGGTGCCTTGCCAAAACGCTCCATACAAACCCATGAGGCAGAAAACTCTTCTTCAATAGATTGGAAATTCAGCCAATCCACATAAAATTGATGCGGTCCTAACATCATCAAAGGATCTCTCATAGGCTCCCTCCCATTGATTGTATCCCTTCCAGCACGTCATCTCTTTTGAAACGTATCATTGCATCTCTCCTACCATTGCGCCCTCCTAGCACTTCAACCCTCCCCTCATTGTGTTCTTTCCAGCACGCCGTCTTTTCCCTTATTCTGTAACCCGTATCATTCTGTCCCGCCATGCAGGGCATTAGCGCGTGCCCGTTGAATGGCATGGGCCAACCGCACGACCAGTGACAACAGGATCACGGGCGCCATTGACATGCACTGTGACATTTTGATTGTGTGTGATGGTGGAGCGCTCTTTGCCTTTTGCTTCTGTGAAAGGGGAATTTGCACGCCCCGCCCCCGCAAATTGTGCTATGGGCTGGATTGGCGTTTTGCCCCCCAAAAAACTTGGCAAAAACTCTCTTAACATCAATCGACCCAATCCACCCCTTCATGCGATGGGGCAAAGATTTACAAAAATCTGTCAGTTGTGAGATGGTGCCCATAAAACCATCGACAATCGAATTAGCCAGATCTTCGCCGGCTTGTTCCATACTTGCCTTGGCAGCATCAGAGAGCTTTTCGCGGGCAAAAAAACTCTTTCTAAACTGAAACTTCTTAAAATCCCCTTTTTACACCTCTCTCAAAGCAAAGATAAAACTGCCAAGACACGTGAGAGTCATCTAAGGATAATTGCATGAGACCATAACAGCTATAAACAGACTCCAATATTTGTATCATATTATTGTAACGATTTACTTACGTATAAAAGAAGAAGATAAAATTGTAATACAACTAAAAGTTCATACGATTAATCAAGAGAAATTATACAGCATCACAAAACATCAATTGTTTGAAGATTATAAGTAAAAAATTGATCAAAATAAAAAGCTTTTCTTATGAAAAAGAAAAGTGTTGCCCATGAGTAGATATTATAAGCTCTAATAAAGGGCATAACTTAATAATTATACCGCAACAAATTAATAAAAACAGCCTTCTTGATGATTCTGGACAACAAGTGCTAGCAAATTATGAACACACCCTTGACAAACTCCCCTTTCTTCAAAGATGAAAGCCTAAAAAGAAAAAATAGAATAACAAACCATTATTCTGCTTTGTATTAAAGCTCAGTTCACATTAAACCATTGCACTTATAGCGTATAACCTGAAATCTTAGCAGCTTTGAAAAAAATATGTCTGATTTTTCACTCTATTTCTAAGTAACATTTAGACACTCCTACTGCTCTTCAAGTCCGCACATATAATACGTTTTTTCCCTCATGCTTTAAGACAAAGAAACAAATCCTATTATAACTTACTGCAACTTGCCGAAAATTGAGTGTCTTTCCCTATAACACCAAGATCTTTAATTAAAAGCGGTTTTCCTATTTCTCCATTATAGGCTTTAACGTGAATGGTCTTGCCTTTCACATCTAAGAGGTAATAATCTCCATTAAAAAGCGCACCAGCTGTATATATAGGGATATTTCCAAAAACCTTATCATTTTTCGCACGGCAATAAGACTGATAATGCGTGTGACCCACGAAGATTGCTTTAACATTATGAGAGGTAATAATTGACTTAAAGACCGACAAATCTTTAGCATTCTTTTTACGAATAAAAAAGGATTCACCATCAATGGAAGCAGCACGCGCATCATGAAAATTAATGATTGTCACTTTACCTCTTGCATCAGCAGCAGCTAAATCGTTCCTAAGCCAATCTAAAGATTTATTGATTTGCACTTCTGTAGACTGCCCCTTCAAACCAACCGTATAGCTTGGATAATTGTGAAGCTGCACATAGTGAACATCTCCATAATCCCAAGAATAACTCAAACTCCCCCTTATCGAGCGAATATTTCCACCCGAAATGGGAACCAAACTTTCAGTAACATCTGCATTGAAATGCGCTAATTGACTACGGTATTTTTTGATTTCCGATACCATTCTTGAAACTGCACTTATAGCACAAGCATCTTTGTAAAAACTGAATTCTTGAGGATTTGTACAATTACCAACATTATTGGCATAATCGTGATTCCCTAGCCCCTCATAGACAGGTGCTCCAAGAGTTTTATAAACACTTTCATAATCATCATAGTTTTTTTGTTGTCCAAACTCCGTCAGATCACCATTGACAATATGGAATGCAGCCTTGTGCGCTTTTATCACACCAGCAACCTGCTCATTTATCTTTAACCATGGCTCTCTGTTTGATATTCCATTGGCATCACCAGAGTTTAAACGCCACGGTTGCGGATCAGCCATAATGATAGCAGTATAATTTTTTGTAAGAGACTTTTCTTTCATAGACCAATCCATGAATGCATCATGATGAAGCCTCTTGTCTCTTTTTATTTTTTCAGAATCAAGATTAAAACAACCAGAGAGAGTAAAAGCAATCACGGTGATTACCAATTCAACTTTATATCTCATAAACCTATCACCATAAAAACGTTACATATTTTTTATATTAAAAAATTCCTCAGAGACAATTTTTTTAGATTTTATTGTCAAAAATATGTCAAAAATTCGAAATAACGAAAGCAATGATCCTTCAATGAAGGTGCACTTTGATGATATAAAAGCACTGTTGATTTCAAGCCTTCAACTTCAAGAACTTTAATTGATTAAGATTTATAAGCTTGGGCTCTGGCTCTTTCAAATGTCATCGATACATCAACAGCTTATAAAAACTTAGTCGTATACTATTAAAATATCCCCAACAGGAGAAAAAATGTATTCTTATACTAGAGTGCCCAACTCCTTTGGATATCAAGATCAATTATATTATGATATTATGATATTATGATATTATGATAAATAAGGTATAAATAATCAAAAGTGCTAGCAACAGTGTTATAGTATTACCGTCATCATTCACTTTGATAAGCTATAAAAATGCAGAAATACTACAGAAAATACTATTATTACTTTATAAAAAATAATATAAATTATGTAAAGTATAATAATAATAGTTATAATTTCTATAATGTAGATTTACAATAAATTTAATTATATAATATAAATCATTACAAGCACATTGTGTGTTAAATATAAATTCATACAAATTTAATAGTATTTATTTTTTAATTTTGACAAAAAACCAAAAATGTCTTACCAAATAAAGAAAATTATCGAAATTAATAACAACTATCCATTTTCACTTCTTCTTATGAAGTTTGCGGGGAAATGAATATTTGGGGGCTCTCATAAGGAGAATACTGGTGTATAAAACATCCCTTTTATCATGCACGGCTGCGGCTGCTATCATCCTATTCAACATCCAGTTCACTGCACATGCTGAAACTCTTGGCGTTGCCAACGAAGAAAAAGATATATCCGGAAAAACGTACGAGACTATTTATGTAAAAGACAAAGGAAAAATCACCGGCAGTACTGTAACTGTAACTGGAAATGAAAACACAAATACAGACACAGGTAGCGATAAATATGTTGTAACAGTTGAAGGTGCTAACAGTGCGCTTGAATTAAATGGCTTAAATATTCAAGGCACTGATTCTGATGTTCGTTTCGGTATTTCTGTAAAAGACGGCGCTAACATCAACCTGACCGGGGGGAACATTACAGCTTCTCAAACTGGCGTTTATATTGATGGTAGTAAGAATAGTAGAAGTATACTGCAAAATGTAGTGCTATCAGATAATAAAAATGAAGCATCATCACTCCTTGGAATAGAAATAAACAACGAAAGTTTAATTACTTTAGAAAATGTAACAGTTAAGCAAGCAGAAACTGGTATACTTGCGGATGACGTTTCTCAAGTTATAGTATCCGGAGGATCATTCGAGGGTAAAATGGATGGCGTATATGCTATGGGCGGCACCACCATTACTGTAGATGGCGGTACTAACATTACCTCATCTAATGGTAACGGACTCCATGCCGATGATGAAAATACCACCATAAAAATGACTGGAGGAAGCGTAACTGGAAAAGACGCAGCATTGTATACAAACGACGGTGGTCATATTAAAGTCACGGGTGGTACTCTAACAGCAAAGGGAGATACCACAAGTGCACCTACTACAGAAGGGGATAATCCTGCATCTAATAAGGGTACTAAAATTGAGAGTGGATTCGGCGCCTTGTCTCAAGGTGAAAACAGTGTGATTGAATTGTCTGATACAAAGATCAAAGATGCTACAATCGGGTTGAAAACACAAGAAAGTGGCGCAATCGCAATGACTGGGGGAAGCATTACAGCGTCCAAAGTTGGTGCATTCTTTTTGGATAGCAAAAGCAAAGAAAACGAACTGAAAGATGTAGTGACATCAAGTGGGAAAGATGATGCGCCACTAATCAATGGAATCAAGGCAACTAACAGTAATGTCACTTTAAATAATGTAACAGTGACGCAAGCACAAACTGCCATAGATGCATATGATTCCACAGTAAAAGTTTTAGGAGGATCATTTGATGCAGAAAAAACAGCAATATTTGCTCAAAACGGCGGCAACATCACTTTAACTGGCGGTGCAAAAATTACATCATATAATGATGCTGGACTCCATGCGGCAAGTTCAAAGTCCATCATCGAAATGACAGGAGGGAGCATTACAGCGAAAGAGGAAGCAGTAACGACAACATACGGTGGCCATATTACTGTTACAGATGTCACCCTAAAAACAAATGGTGATGGATTTGGTGTAGCTTCTGATGACTTTGGTAGCATGATTGAATTACTTGGAAAGACAACGATTAGTGATAGTGCAGTCGGGCTTCAAGCACAAAACGGTGGTGTAATCAAGATGACTGGGGGAACCATTACAGCTTCCAAAGCTGGTGCTGGATTCTTAAACAGTAACAGCCGTGAAAACAAACTAGAAAATGTGACAATATCGAGTGGTAAAGACGATGCGCCACTGAACTTTGGAATAAAAGCAGATAAAGGTACCGTCACTTTAAAAGATGTAACAGTGATTCAAGCAGCCGCCGGTATACTTGCAGATCATGATTCGACAATAACAATCTCGGGAGGATTATTTGATGCAAAAGGTGCAACAATATCTGCTCAAAACGGCAGCGCTATCACTTTAACAAATGGTGCAAAAATTACATCATCTGGTGATGTTGGATTCTATGCAAAAGGTTCAAACTCCTCCATCACAATGATAGAAGGAAACGTCACGGGAAAAGGGAATGCTTTGACTGCTGAAGATGGTGGCCATATTACTGTTACAGATGTTACCCTAAAAATAAATGATAGCGATAAGTCATCTGGTGTATTTTCTAATGGCGCAAATAGTGTAATTGAATTGCTTGGAAAGACAACAATTAGTGATAGTGCAATCGGGCTTGTAGTACAAAATGATGGCGCAATCAAGATGATTGGGGGAACCATTACAGCTTCTGCAGCTGGTGCTGGATTCTTAAACAGTAACAGTCGTGAAAACAAACTAGAAAATGTGACAATATCGAGTGGTAAAGACGATGCACCACTGAACTTTGGAATAAAAGCAGATAAAAGTACCGCCACTTTAAAAGATGTAACAGTGACTCAAGCAGCAGCCGGTATATTTGCAGATCATGATTCGACAATAACAATCTCGGGAGGATCATTTCATGCACAAAATACAACAATATCTGCTCAAAACGGCAGCGCCATCACTTTAACCAACAATGCAAACATTACATCATCTGATAACGTTGGACTCTATGCAAATAGTTCAAACTCCACCATCAGCATGACGGGAGGAACCGTCACGGGGAAAGGTAATGCATTGGTTGCTGAAAATGGTGGACATATTACGGTCACAAATGTGTCTCTAAATGTTACAGATGTATCTCTAGATGACGAAGATATATCGTCTGGTGTATTTTCTAATGGCGAAGGCAGTGTAGTTGAATTGCTTGAAGGAACAACGATTAGTAATAGTGAAATTGGACTTACAACAAACGATGGTGGCGCAATAAACATGACTGGAGGAACCATTAAAACTTCTCTAGTTGGTGCCGGCTTCTTAAACAGTAACAGCGGTGAAAACAAACTAGAAGGTGTGAAGATATCGAATAGTAAAGACGATGCGCTACTAAACTTTGGAATAAAAGCAGACAAAAGTACCGTTGTTTTAAATAATGTAGAAGTGACTCAGGCAGCCGCCAGTATAGTTGCAAATGATCACTCAACAATAACGGTCTCAGGAGGATCATTTAGTGGACGTGATGTAGGAGGAAGCGCCGAAGCCAGCAGTACGATTATCTTAAAAAACAATGCTAACATTACATCATCTGATGGCGGAGGACTCCTTGCAGACGGTTCAGGATCTAAGATCATAATGATGGGAGGATCCGTAGCCGCGAACGAAACAGCGTTATTCGCAATCAACGGAGGGCATATTGATGCCACAGATGTTGCTCTAAAAACAGAGGGAAAAGGAAACGGTGCATTTGTAAGTGGCAATGACAGCACAATTCAATTGCATGGTGATACAATAATTAACAATACTTTGGGCGGCCTTGGAGCAGTTGACGGTGGTAAAATCACCAGCAAAGATTTAACAATAATCGGTGGTGAAGCACTTGACGGCCCCGACAACGAACGCACTGGTATATGGACATCGGACTCTGGTAGTGAAGTTAGGTTAATGGGCAAAACAACCATTCAA
>NZ_JBHINT010000012.1:0-117166 GCF_042195145.1 Bartonella sp. CL434QHHD
TTATGGCTCTGTTTATGGCAATGCTAAAATCTCATATTGTGCAACGATCTGGGGGCGTGCTTATGGCAATGCAAAAATCAACAAAAAAAGCAAAGTAAGGTTGGTTCCAAAAAATTGTGAGGTTTATGAAAGGGATAAGCTTGTCAATATAACTGATAAAACAGAATAAAAACAGGTATGGGGGGCGTGCATTCTTTATGGTTATAAACGCATATAAAATGCATTGCTATAAACATATCATAAAAGAGAGAGTAAAATAAAAAAAAGCCGTGCCAAATGATATGACGCGGCTTTCAAATAGCATTTTTTATTGATTAAAATGAATCATCCACAATGGAGTAATGAATGCATATATACAAAACGTATCATATTGCAAGTGCTCTATGAGAGATATGAAAACTTATCAAAAGGAACGTAAATGATGCATATGATCTTTAATCACTCATTTGAATGAGAGAGCCTATAAACGCTTGTTATGGCTATCAAACGTATCAAACAAATCAAAACGCTCGGTAGCTTTATCAATCCAATCAAAAGCAAATGCATATTAAGTGAATATCTTATAACAAAACGGTTTTTTACATTTACGAGCATTGGTTTTCAAAGCAGCTTTTTATAAGAAAAATAAACAAACGCTTTTATAAAGTGTAAGGTTTTTAAGATTTTGCTCTGCTGTGAAATCTAGATCTTCGTTTTTCATAAATGAAACGTTCTTAAGAGCAAATGATAACTAAGTTATAACTGTAATAAAAAAAAGTTTTAACGTTTCTTATAAAGATCTCATTTTATGTTTCAAACGTTTAAACGTGCATTTAAAGAGGTTCTCATAAGCGTATTTGTACTTTTCATTAAAACCTAATTTCTTTAAATATTAGCCGGTCCATTTTGGGGATGTTATCTTAGAATAAAGCATTCTTAAATATTACAGCTTTTGACTCAAAATTGAGTAAAAACCCATACCTTATGATGTTACAATGGTTTTGAAGTTTGTTTGCTTATCTTTGTCTTAATAGCTGCCCCCAAATTTGGAAAGAGCTCTTTTGGTTTCGTATTTTTAAACTATAACTTTTAAAACGTTTTTAGTACCAAATCTAAAGTAGATAGTTATTCTACTGCCATGGCATTATTTGCCTCCATTTTTTGTGGAAGCGAATAGTTCCGTTCTTAAAGACTAGCCTGCAATCTATTCATTAAAAGGCTTTTCATTTCATGAGATATAGCGTTTTGAATTTCATGACCTTTATTTCCTACCTCGGTAAAAAATACCGTGGTTATAAAATCGATCTTGTCTTTAAATCCTTTTATGCAATCTTTATAAACTAAACCTATAAGCTTATGACCGTTTCAAACGATTATTCCTTTGAAGGTTTAGCTCAAAAAAGAGCAAAACTCATACCATTTTTTAAACCTATACAATTTATGTTATCGATATTTTCAAACGACTAAATTTTTAAATAATGTGATTTGTGCTGTGATAAAAACGTACCATAAAATTTATGAACTGTTATGAATGATATCTGCTTTTCATTTCATTTGAACGTTTACATGCGTTATAATATTTGCATCATGATTTGCTTTTTACAGTCTATTCATCCATGGCAATCTTATATAAAAAATGGTCAAATGAATCATGCATAAAAAGATGGATTCTTGAGTGGATTCATATAAAATAATTTCACACAACCTATTGACTTTATTGTATTTTTTAGTATTATATCTTGAATAACCGATAAGAGATGACCTTCAATCTCACCAACATCCGCACATAGCGTATGAAACCCACCAATCTTTTCAGAATGCTCCTCTGTATAGCCATTAGGAGCTGTCGGATTTTGCGAAATTTCAAAGGATATCTCATTCGTCTGATCTTTTAAGATGAGATATATATAATAATCCTTTCCTGCTTCAGGATCTTCGATAAAAGACAGCCTTCCACGCCCTGGAACGTGGTAAAAGAGGAACCTACCCCCAATTCTCACCACCATGATGAACGCGAAAACATGCACCGTTATTGATCACAAGACCTTTTCTATTTTCCGGATCGGCTTCCAGAATTCTGTCAGGTTGATTAAAACGCACATCCTCTAAAAAATTAGTAGAAAGAGAACCTACCTTACTTTGAAGTTCAGAAAGACTGTCACTGTTCCTCTGTGCCTTCTCTTGAACTTCTGTCAATGCACTCTTTGCTTCTTCTGCTAACACTTTTGCCTCAGAGGCGGCTGTATTCGCAGAATTTGTCGTTGCTGTCACCGTGTCTAATGAACTCTTGACCTCTCCAAGCCCTTGCTTCGTCGTATCAGCTTCTTCCTTTGCTTGCTCCGCAACACTCTTCGCTTCTTCCGCTGTCGACTTCGCAGTCTCAGCTACTTCCCTTGGCTTCTACAACCAAAGGTTCTACCTTACTGCCTTAGCCTGTACTGCTTCACAAATGATCAGATCAAATTCTGGTAAACCGTATTTCTTTTGCGCATCCGCAATCACTTGGATTAATTGGTAAGTAGCAAACACCACGGTCATTGCATTCGCTAAGACTTTATTTGTTTTTTTCAAAGCTTTTGAACATCAGTTGATAGCTGATAGAGCAAGATCTGAAACATCAAGTTCGACAACAGCATCTTTGTTTTTCGATGCTTGCCAACTTATGTATCAGAATACACCGCAAAGGAACGAAACGGCACTTCTGTATAGCGTGTCCATTCTCTTATCGTTTGTGACATCAAAGCTAGGGAAGGCACGAAAAACAAAACACGCTTGCCAGTTCTAGTTATTTGTTCTGCTATCTTAAAGATGGTAAAAATCTTCTCCGTTCCACATGCCACAATAAGTTTGCCACGGTCTGCTTCTTTTAAACCCTTAGAGACTTTCTCATACTTTTGGATTTGGTGAAAAGTTACCCCTAATTGATGCCCTAATTGCTTTTGCGACATTCCCAGCATTGTTCTTTGAAAGCGAATTTTTTGCCTATAGAAATGTCGTTAAAATGTAGCCTTTTGCTTTTCACTCTTAAGCTCCCCCCGCTGAGTGCGAGCACCCTCGCATTAGTATTCCGAGAGCCTGAAAGTACTGAGTTCGAGTGAGCTTTTTTTTACTTTTAGTGCTCATCGCACCTAGACATAGAAAAATATCCCATAATTCCAAGACACCCACAGAGTGGGCTCATTTATGATCGAACTTTAGGGATTTCAACCCCTACTGATCGCTGCGTAGACGACCAAAATCACTCTTTAAGTAATAAAATCATTTCAGGAAATTGGCAATCAAAATTAAAATAATCTCAAAGACTATAAGATTGGGCACTCTTCAAAAGAGAACCAATGCGAAGAACTGTCATCATGGTTAGTCATCAACCCACACAATGCTTCTTTTTCAGAAAACGCAAAACGCGATATAAGAAAAAATGTTGTTTGCAAAGTTTTCTCTTGCCTATACAAAGAGAAAATGAAAAATTTGGAGGGCTCCCATGATAAATGACATCTACTGTGTTGGATACAATTATGTTGAACATGTTCATGAACTAGGTAATGTTGTTGAAGATGAACCCGTTATCTTTAGCAAGCCAAAAAGTTCACTCGTTTTAGGCAATGAAATTTATCTCCCTAATTTTTCCAAAGAAATACATTTTGAAACCGAAATTGTGCTCAAAATCTCAAAGGACGCTTTCATGATCATGGAGGAAGAAGCAGAAGAATGCTATGATGCCGTAGCAATAGGTCTTGATCTCACAGCGCGGGATTTGCAAACAAAACTGAAAGAAAAAAAGCTTCCTTGGCTTTTATCGAAAGGATTTAAAGGCGCTGCATACGTCTCTGACTTCATAAACAAGGAAAAAATAAACAACCCAATAACCTTTGCAATGAAGTTGAATGGCGAAACAAGACAAGTTGGCAATACGAAAAATATGATCTTTAGCTTTGAGAAGATAATCTCATTTTTAAGTCACTACATTCAGCTAAGACGTGGTGATCTCATATACACAGGCACTCCACAGGGTGTCGGAAAACTTTCTCAGTTTGACAGAATAGAATTGTATCTCGAAAATCAATTAATTTCAGAGCTAAAAGTAAAATGAATCATCAAATACTGACCTTTTTCATTGTTTCATTTTTTTTAGTCATCTCACCGGGGCCGAATATGGCCCTTATCATCGATAATGCAACGAGATTGGGAAGAAAGAACGCATTTGTAAACGTTTTAGGATTGTGTACAGCAACATATGTGCATGGGGCATTTTCCACACCTAGGTGTATCAGCGCTCATTCTCAACAACAAAACGCTGTTTTTTTTAGTAAAACTCATAGGTAGCAGCTATTTATTATACATGGGCTTTAAATCAATTAAATCTGGAATACACAGCTTAAATTCAAAAGAAAGAAGTTCAACGAATGAAAAGCATGCTACGAGTGAAACAAAGCTTTTAACCAGCTATATGGACGGTTTTCTGACACAAATACTAAACCCCAAAGTATCTATATTTTACATAGCAGCTTTTCCAAAATTCTTAGCTTCTGGAGGTAGCATTAAAAAAGGTTTTGAACTTGTCACAATACATTCTTTCAACATCTTTGCATGGTTTACTTTAATGACCATTTTTATATCATTTGCCAGTACCGCCTTAAAAAAGCAGCGAGTAAAAGGCTCGATTAACATTGCGACAGGAACAGTTTTATCTCTGTTTTCTTTTTTCATTTTCTTTGGATAGTTTTATCTTTTGATAACAAATTGTAAAGTTAATAGAGCAATCTTTTCCTGATTCTGTCTCTCACTATGAATAGCTCAATCTCTAACAGAGCTTATACAATCCCCAGTTCTTTTTTTCTTTATATAACTGAATTACGTTGCATTTCTTTATCATACTCTCAAGGACGTTTGTGTAAACTTTGTGTAAACAATGTGAGTTTCTCGCAACATTTTATAAAATGTTACCAATATCTAAACAAAATCCTTATTCATCACTTTTAAAAAAATAAGCTATGATATTCCTCTTTTCGTTTATGAAACAAAAGTAACTTTTTGATTTATGATAGCACCATACAAACAAAAAAATGATTTTAAAAATCATTTTAATTTTCCATTAAAAATTGTTTCTTAAACTAAGATGAGAACTCTCGAGTGCTATTTGAGCAAAAAGTAAAACTCTCACCATTATGAATAATAATAAATAATGCACTGATTACAAATAATAAGTTTCAAAAAATTATAAAAACTCCTGACAACTTTCTGAAATAATTTTAAAAGCCCCACGTCTTTTAATGAACAATTTATTTGTTATTAATAACAAAAAAAGCTCCCTATTCAAATATCTGTTACGTTATTTAAGAGGACAACATTCTCTTTTTTCAAAAGCATATTCCTAAAACATATTCTTTTCTTTATCCACACAAAATCATAAAAAACGTTTTTTTCCTTTACACCTCATTTATATCATGCTTCGATACGAAATAATGCTTTTTTAGTGTAATTTAATCTCAAAATAATTAAAGGGAACCCCCAAAAAATGAGCTACAAACAAAATTTAAAAGATAATTCTCAGAATAAGTTGCAGCGTGGACTACACAACCGACATGTACAACTTATAGCCATTGGTGGTGCTATTGGAACAGGTCTCTTCATGGGGGCAGGAAAAACAATTAGTGTAGCAGGTCCTTCCATCATACTCGTTTATGCTATTATCGGTTTTGCTCTATACTTTGTCATGCGTGCTATGGGAGAATTGTTGCTTTCTAATTCACAATACCGATCTCTTATTGATTTTTCAACTGATATGCTAGGACCGGGAATAGCTTTCTTTGTTGGCTGGAGCTATTGGTTGAGCTGGATTGTAACTGGAGCTGCTGACATTATTGCCATCATCACTTATATGAACTTTTGGTGGCCAACACTCAATCCATGGTTTACCGTTTTTACCTGCATTAGTGTCTTTTTAATCTTTAACCTCTTTGCCGTGAAACTATTCGGTGAACTTGAATTCTGGTTTGGTCTTATCAAAGTCGTCGCAATTTTAGCATTAATTGTTGTGGGATTTTATATGATCGTTACGGGCTTTACCTCTCCCAATGGTACGGTTGCTTCTCTCAATCACGTATGGAACGATGGCAATATCTTTCCGCGAGGAATGACAGGTTTTTTTGCTGGATTTCAAATTGCCATTTTTTCTTTTGTTGGTATAGAAATTGCTGGAACAACCGCTGCTGAAGTAAAAGAACCTAAAAAAGTTCTCCCCAAAGCAATTAATGCAATACCGGTCCGTATTGTACTCTTTTACATTTTTTCTCTCGCTGTAATTATGTCTGTCACACCTTGGGATCAAATTGTTCCAGATAAAAGCCCCTTTGTCTCGATGTTTTGGCTTGCAGGCATTCCGATAGCTGCTGGCTTGGTAAACTTTGTCGTTATCACCTCAGCTGCCTCTTCAGCAAATAGTGGTATTTTTTCTACCAGCCGTATGATATATGGGCTTGCAACACAAAAAGGTGCCCCTCCAATTTTAGGTAAACTTTCCAGATACCATGTTCCAGCCAATGCTCTATTCTTTTCCTGTTTATGTATTTTAATAGGGTATACAATTGCCTCACTCTCTCCAAGCCTCATAAGTGCTTTTACAATTGTGACAAGCATTTCAGCTATTGCATTTTTATTCGTATGGTCTGTAATTTTGATTAGCTATATTGTGTATCGTCGCAATCGCCCTCATCTACACGCTGAATCCATTTATAAAATGCCAGGAGGTGTTGTCATGTGTGGGATAATTTTAGTTTTCTTTGTTTTCATGCTCTATTTGTTGACATTAGAAGCTGATACTCTACTAGCCTTAAAATATAGTATATTCTGGTTTGTTTTCTTGGGTATAATGTATTTTATGTTTGTAAAGAAAAAAATAACTCAAGGTAACAAATAAAGTCTATACATAAAAACATCTCAAAAAAGGGTAATTTTAGTTACCCTTTTTCTACTTAACCTCCTCCCCAAACATCAAAAAACGACGATTCCTACCGGCACCGGTTTGTAAACAATCCGGCTTATTAAGGGGGAATGCTGCTGATCATTTATATGGTTCACCTACATAAGGCTCTATGGGCTAGCCCTGCCCTGAACACTCACCACCCATTCTAAAAATACTTAATGTGTAAAATGTTATATGCTTTATATCACTACTCTACTCTACACAACAGTACTTTACTGTATAATAGGATAAGAACGAGCTATTCTGTAAAGAATTCTCTATAAACTTCACTGACATTGTTTACTAATAAAACATGAGATTTTATCTAAAACTTCCCCCCCAAAAAAAATTTATATTCAATTTTTTATCAAAATTAAAAATATAGCTCTAAACAGAATATATCTTAATAGCTATCTGCAATAAAAAAAGATTCTATGAAAATATTTTTCTATTTGTAATAAATTTTAAATATAAATACTTAAAGATAAATTTTAAATATGTTTTTTCATATTTAAAATAATAGTTTAACTACTTAAACTTATTTTCTTTATATATAAAGTTTTATATTTAATAAATTTACAATTTTATTTATATTTTTCTATATATAAAAATCTACATTAATAAATAATTTTAAATATAAAGATATTTATACAATAAATTACTATAAATAAATATACATAAATATAAATTATTATTTATATACAAATAATAATAATATATAATATAAATTATATTATATATTATATATATAACTTATGTATAAAACATAAACAATCAAAAAAATATAATACAATTTATCTTTTGTTTCTTATATATAAAATAATTATTCCATTAGTTAATAATGTTTTTGCTTTATTCACATATAGTCATAGAAAAAAATTCCTTTACTCCTTAACCATAGCGTGTTCCGATAGAAGGAATTACCTTTTTTAGGGTAATTTTTATTTAAAAATAACTAAGGAGAACTCCCCAAAAATGAACAAACAAAATTTAGAAAAAAAACCTAAGAAGAAATTGCAACGTGGACTACATAACCGACACATACAACTTATAGCCCTTGGTGGAGCGATTGGAACAGGTCTCTTCATGGGATCAGGAAAAACAATCAGTGTAGCAGGCCCCTCAATTCTACTCGTTTATGCAATTATTGGTTGTGCTCTATACTTTGTCATGCGTGCTATGGGAGAGTTATTGCTTTCTAATACACAATACCGATCTTTTATTGACTTCTCAACCGATCTTCTAGGGCCATGTGCCGGATTCTTTATCGGCTGGACATATTGGTTGTGTTGGATTGTCACTGGAACTGCTGAAATTATTGCTATTGTCACTTACACACACTTTTGGTGGCCTGAGCTCAATCCGTGGATTCCTGTTATAATTGGTCTTATGTCCTTTTTAATTCTTAACCTCGTCGCCGTAAAACTATTTGGCGAACTTGAGTTTTGGTTTGGTTTTATCAAAATCGTAGCAATTCTAGTCCTAATCGTTGTAGGATTTTATATGATCTTTACCGGTTTTGTCTCTCCAAACGGTACGGTTGCTTCTCTTAGCCATATATGGAACGGTGGGAATATTTTTCCGCGAGGAATTACAGGCTTTTTTGCTGGATTTCAAATTGTTATTTTTGCTTTTGTTGGCATTGAACTCGCTGGAACAGCTGCTGCTGAAGTAAAAGAGCCTCAAAAAGCTTTACCACAGGCTGTTAATTCAATACCAATCCGCATTGTATTCTTTTATATATTCTCTCTTCTTGTGATTATGTCTGTGACGCCGTGGGATCAAATCAGTCCAGAAAAAAGCCCATTTGTAACAATGTATGCACTTATTGGTATTCCAACTGCTGCAGGTTTGATGAACTTTGTTGTCCTCACAGCTGCCGCATCTTCAGCAAATAGTGGAATTTTTTCTACCAGCCGTATGATATATGGGCTAGCAACACAAAAAGGTGCTCCTAAATTTTTAGGAAAACTTTCTCGTAACCACGTTCCAGCCAACGCATTATTCTTTTCATGTATATGCATCTTATTTGGTTATGCCGTTGTATCGTTATCTCAAACACTCATAGCTGCTTTTACAATTGTTACGACAATTGCCGCAACTTTGTTTATATTTGTATGGTCTATCATTTTGATCAGCTATATCATCTATCGCCGCAATCGTCCTCTCCAGCATACTGTCTCTCCTTATAAAATGCCAGGAGGTGTTGTTATGTGTTGGGCGCTTCTTGTTTTCTTTGCATTCATTATCTATTTACTGTCATTAGAAGCTGACACTGCCATAGCTTTAAAATACACTCCAGCATGGTTCATATTTTTAGGAATTGTATACTTTCTTTTTGGGAAAAAGAATTATGCAAAAAATTAAAAAATAAAGCTTATATTACAAAAAACATATAAAAAAGGGTAACTAAAGTTACCCTTTTTTGATATTTATCTATAAAATTATAAAAGCTATTGACAAAATATCTCTGTAGAATCTTCAATTACGCTCTTTATCAACCAAAGCATTCGATTTTATCCAAGGCATCATAGAACGAAGTTTTTTACCAACTTCTTCAATAGGATGATTATCATTTAAACGCCGCATACTTTTAAAATGAGCAGCACCAGCTTTATATTCTTGAATCCAATTCGATGTAAATTTACCCGTTTGAATATCTTTCAATATACGTTTCATTTCTGCTCTGGTTTTCTCCGTAATCACACGTGGACCAGACATATATTCACCCCATTCAGCTGTATTAGAAATCGAATAATTCATATTTGCAATGCCCCCTTCATACATGAGATCAACAATCAGTTTAACCTCATGCAAACACTCAAAATAAGCCATTTCCGGTGCATAACCTGCTTCCGTTAGTGTTTCATAACCTGCTCGAATCAATTCAACAAGACCACCACAAAGAACCGCTTGTTCACCAAAAAGATCAGTTTCGCACTCTTCTTTAAATGTTGTTTCAATCACCCCAGCACGTCCACCACCAAGTCCACATGCATAAGACAATGCTACATTATGTGCATGTCCTGAAGCATCTTGCGCCACCGCTATTAAACAAGGAACACCACAACCCCGTTGGTATTCATTACGAACTGTATGACCTGGACCTTTAGGAGCAATCATCACAATATCAACGTTTTTTTTAGGTTCAATCAAGCCAAAATGAATACTTAAACCATGAGCAAAAGCAATTGCTGCCCCGTCGCGTAAATGATCATGAATATGTTCCTTATAAATATCAGCTTGCAATTCATCTGGTGTTGCCATCATGATGAGATCTGCCCATTTTGCTGCTTCAGCAACACTCACCACTTCAAAACCATCGGCCATAGCCTTTTTAACTGTTTCCGACCCTGAACGCAAAGCTATTTGCACATTTTTAACACCGGAATCTTTCAAGTTTAAAGCGTGCGCACGCCCTTGAGAACCATAACCAACAATGGCTACTTTTTTCCCTTTAATGAGATTAACATCCGCATCACGATCATAATAAACACGCATAAAAAAATTCCTTCTTTCTCTATTTAAACTGGATTTCAGATTATTTTTATTAAATAAGAAACATTATCTTTAGTGCATCACACACTTATAAAGACAAAAAACACCGCTTATAAAAACACAGCAATTGAATAATTTTAAAGTTTACATATTGCATAGAAAAAACTGTAATCCCCAAACATTCCTAAAACATATACAGATCCCCAAATAACTTCAACTGCTATTCTACAAAAATAATAATTACACAAAATAAGATTTCTAAAGAAAATTTAGCTAATATTCTACTCTTCTATCGTGCAACAAAACGCTATATTCTAAAAATTAAGATACAACATACAATTTTTAACATGAACCAAATCAATATGGATAGCAAGAAAAATTACAAAATAACAAGTATTGTTTTAATACAACCTTCAAAAGCATATACAACAATATCTTTAGAATAATAGAGAGGATGTTTTTACTTTTTACGTTCTTTAATATCCACGCTTCTCACGCAAAAAAGAACACCCCCATACGGCCATTATGTTATCCATTTATGGCGCCTTATAAAAAAATTTTAATATGCTCGAGCCCTTTTCAAGAATCCCCTATAATAGTCTAAGATTTATTGCACACCACTCTCTTTACTTCATAAAGCTACAAGTCGATATCATCATTCTATTTAACAGCTCCTATTGCATTAAGCTTACTCATAAGGAGATTTTACGTTATACTATTTACAGATAACCCGAAAATGAGCTCAAATATCAAGAAAATTTGTGTATTGATCCATTAAAATCCTACGCACTCCTTTATAATGGAAATACTTTCAAAACCCTATTTCTTCTCCCTTCAAAGAAATTATAGTAAGTAGATTTGGTAAAATTTCCTCATAATGGATGGTATATCAAAAAGCATTTCATACCCTAAAAAACACAAAAAATAGAAAGCTACCAATAAACAGAGGAAAATAGAATATTTTATAATGTATGCTAATAGTGCTACTTATCTCAACATGTATAAAATTGTTTTTTAAGATAAATTGACAAACCTCTATAAAAATTTCTCTTCCAATTTTTATAGAGAAAAAAAGATTACGATAATAATCGGATAAAACGCTGAACAGTCTCATGCATTCCATACTCCAACGCATCAGCAATAAGCCCATGGCCAATAGAAACTTCATCAAGCCAAGGAATCTTTTTGACAAGAGCAGGAAGATTCATAATTGTCAGATCATGCCCTGCATTCATACCTAACTGCAACTCTTTTGCTCTTCTTGCTGCTAAAACAAGTTTATTGAGCTCTTGAACTTGTTTTATTTTGTCCTGAAATGCACCACCGTAAGGTCCCGTGTAAAATTCCACACGATCAGCACCCATTGCTTTAGCAATATCAAGACCATCGACAGTAGGGTTAGCAAAAAGGGATACACAAATCTTTCTTTTTTTTAAATTCTGAATAATAGGTGCTAAAAATTCTGCATCATGAGCAAAATTCCAACCATGATCAGACGTTGACTGATCTGGATCATCAGGAACAAGGGTAATCTGATCCGCGTAGTTTTCAGCGATATCTAAAAATTGATCACTGGGATAACCTTCAATATTAAACTCAGCTGTAGGAAAAGCGTTCTTGATTAAACAGTATATATCTGGCAAATCCGCAAAACGAATATGCCTTTCATCAGGGCGTGGATGAACCGTCAAACCTGCTGCTCCAGCAGCAAGCGCTATATGCCCAATATTCGTTATACTTGGCCACGGAAGATTACGTCGATTACGCAAAACAGCAACAGCATTAAGATTAACCGAAAGTTTTACCGCCATGCCCATTTCCATTTTTTTATAGTGTGTAACAAGATAGAAAAAAGGCATTTTCCATCTGAAACTTAGATGATATACATATTTTTTTCTATCGAACAATCATTAAACGTTCTGCTGCGCGCGTAATTCCCGTATAAAGCCAGCGCGCATACATATCACGAAATGCAAAACTTTCATCAAACAAAACGACATTATTCCATTGAGAACCTTGCGCCTTATGAACCGTTAATGCATACCCATAATCAAAATCATCATATCGCTTTTTTAATTGCCATGAAATTTCTTGATCAGGGTTTTCAAACGCTGCTTTTAAAAGTTTAATCTTTGCTACCCCACGCTCACTTTCTTCTGGTTTAACAAGAAGATTAATACTCGGTTTAACTGTCTCCTTCTGTGAAGTCATCACCTTCCATAAAGAGCCATTCAACAAACCTTTAATAGGATCATTTCGCAAACACACCAGCTTATCTCCTGCTTGCGGATAATCTGCTGTAAATTCTTTTAACACACGCAAACGCTGATTATAAAGGTAGCGCGTACGATTAACCCCCACCAATACCTGATCAGCATCCAAAACCAATTGTTGATTGACCTCTTTACGTGTAACAACACAAGCTTCTCCATAGTCACCATAAGCAATATCGCGTCCTTCACGCACGTCCATAGCAAGACGTATAATCGGATTATCTCGCGCTTGCCGATGAATTTCTGAAAGAAGAAAATCTGGTTCTCCACTGGAAAAAAATCCTCCACCTGATATAGGAGGCAATTGGCCTGGATCACCAAGAACAAGAATTGGCGTCCGAAAACTCATTAAATCACGCGCCAATTTTTCATCGACCATCGAACACTCATCAACAATAATGAGTTTAGCTTGTGCAGCAGCACTTCTTCGATTTAATGTAAATGTTGGAGCGATAGACTTTTTTCCTGTTATTTCATCGGAAACTTCCTCTTCACCACGTGGACAATAAATCAGCGAATGAATCGTACAAGCATTGCTTGCACCTTTAGAACGTAAAACCTGCGCCGCCTTCCCTGTAAAAGCAGCAAACTGAACAGAACCATCAACTGTTTCTGCAAAATAGCGCGCAAGCGTCGTCTTACCCGTCCCCGCATAGCCAAAAAGGCGAAAAAGAGGAGAACGCCCTTCCTTCAACCACGCGGCAACAGCCTTCAATGCATTATCCTGTTCCCGTGAAAACTGCATAGCTTACCAACATAAGATTTGCATAAAAAGAGCAGTATTTTGAAAAAAAACTACTATCAAGAAAAAATTTTTTATTAAGAATTGCTGATACACGCCCATCTAACAACTTTCGTAGCACAATTATCAATTATTTACCCATTGCTTTTTCAAGATATTGTAACAATCTAAATTTTATCTATACATCGATCTTCTTGGTAACACTTTATGCGTATCAAATAAAATATCATTTTTTACAACAGTAACACCAACAATGGAAGATGCATATCTTAAATTTAAAATAACACCTCTATACGCTTTTTCTAACCCCAAAATTTAGAATGAGAAAAAGAGCATTGCAATTGCAAAACCCTCACTAGAAAAAATGTCCTTAACAAGATAAGAATAATGTAATTTTTGAACGCTATTTTACACAATCAATCAGCTTTCTTGCACATAAAAAATAAAGTACATCCACTATTACGAAATAATAATAAATATATCAAAAACCTTTTGGCAAAAATAGAAATAGCTCTCAACAAAACGACTTAATCCTATGATGATACACCTATAAGGTTCCTATTTCCCTCTTATCATGATTTTAATAAATTTACTCTTCATGCTACAAATATGTTATATCTCAACGAATAAAGAGAGACATCACGCTTATATGAAGCACGCTTTATCTCGCACAAATATGGAACTTTTTCTGTTTCAACAATAAAATATGGTTCGTAAGTATGGCCTTCTTGGTAGTCTATTATAAGAAAACTGGGACATGGTTTCATGTCCAGCGTAGCACTTCAGGTTCGTCCTCTAGAATATGAGAAAAGCGCAATTCTCCATCGACTGAGTCAAACTTTTTCTTTTTGTCGCAATGTTTTAAAGTTTATAAAAACTAACTGATTAATACTATTCTTATTGCTAGAAATAACAATAAATCAAGAGGTATAATTTGTTAATAGGCTTGGCTTTATATCAAAATATCAGCGATGAGATTGCTTTTTGGTTGTTTTAGAAATGAAATAATGAGCTCAAATATTGATGAATGAAACGGAAGGTTTAAATTGAAAATATTAATTCCAGATGACTATCAAAAAGCCACCCTAACATTACAGTCTATTACAAAATTAATGAAATTGCATGAAGTGCTGGTTATAAATAATTTAGCTAAAGAATGTGATTTAGAAGATAAGCTCAAAGAGATAGATATTCTTATCTTAATCAGAGAGCGGACTATAGTTGATAGAAATCTTCTCCTGAAACTGCCAAATTTAAAATTAATCTGCCAAACAGGCCCTATAGGTTCACATATTGATATAGAAACTTGTAGAGACTTAGGAATTGAAATATTAGACGGTGGTGGAGATCCAACTTCTGCTGCTGAATTTGCGTGGCTCTTAATTATGTCTGCGCGTAGAAAACTCTGTAAATCTGTATCTGATATGAAAAAAGGACGATGGCAAACAACATTTGGCAACCAAATGAAAGGGGCTACTCTTGGAATATTCGGGTTTGGCCGTATTGGTAAAATGGTTGCTCAATATGCTCAAGCTTTTGGCATGTCCATTTTGGTTTATGGGAGCGAGCGTTCAACGCAAGAAGCAAAAAATTTAGGTTATCATTTTACGCATTCAAAAGATGAATTTTTTACACGTCCTGACATTATATCCGTCCATTTACGTTTAAGCGATAAAACCAGAGAAATCATAAAATTAGATGATCTATTGAGCATGAAACCTCATGCTATTTTTGTCAACACAGCGCGTTCAGCTTTGGTTGAAAAAGGGGCGATAGAAAAAATACTAAGTTTGGAAAATTCAACTTACTTTGCACTGGATGTTTATGACAGCGAGCCAGTATATGAGAGCAAATTATTGCAATCAGATAGAGTTCTTTGCACACCGCATCTGGGCTATGTGACTGAAGAAAGCTTTGAGAATTATTTTGAAAAAGCTTGCCAAAATATAGCGTCTTTTATAAAGAGCGCTTAATGCCGGCTGAGCCAATGTTTGTAAAATTTATCTTATATCGCTAGCCTATCAAATTTGCACGACACATATTGGCTGGACAGATGACGCCATGTCATCTCTTTACACAAAGAGCGCAGACCGTAAAAAACTCGCTCTTGAAGCTATAAAAAAACTTCAAAAAGATGAGGAATAGAGGCAAAAAAACGTAATAGAATCAATAGCGAATAAAACCCTCACTATTAATATAACTTATTGACTTAATTATTATTGAGTATCCATACGGTAGTATTGAATATTCGGTTGAGTTAAAAAATAGCATTTTCGCTGCTACCACATAGAATATTGACAATTCTTATGAACAAAAAGGGGTCTATTACCCCTAGACCATATTTAATCTTTAAAAACCTTCCTGTTGATAGACAAATTAATACGTCATCTAATCCTTATAATTTAGATGCGTCTTGTAAAAGTGGCTATATTAGCGAAAATTTAATTATGATGTTTTCTGTAGTGATCGGAGAGCCTTATTCAATTAAGTTTGAAGGCGAACATATAGTAAATAACCTGCTTCCTTTAGAGGATAATAAAAAAGATTATACAGAATTAGGATCTGAAGTTGAGTTAGATTTTCATACAGAAAATGCTGCACTAAAATTTATAACGGGTTTAAATTTATCTCTTAAAGGGGATACTTTTATCTGGTGTTCGCAATGGCGTTGATGGCCCGTTAACGAGAATAGTCTGATGCACGTCTAGCTTTAAAATTTTTAAGTGAGGAGGATTTGAGTAGCTTAAGGGATAATTTATATATAATTAATGTTCCCTATAGATGGAGAAAAAATGGGGTAACCTCTACAAGTAAAGTGCCCCTAGTTCACAGGGACAGTGAATTCCCTGATATCAGCGCTGTTTTTTATCCTGGCATGTTAGAACCACAGTCAAAAAAGCCAAGGAAGCTTTAGATCATTTTTATGAAGCTATTAAGGCTGTATCTTTTGGAATTGATGTACCACTAAGGAAGATTATTATACATTGATAATAGAATGGCTCTACACTCTAGAGATAAGTTTTTTGGATCATTTGATAGTTATGAAAATCCAATGCGGTGGATTCAAAGAGTGTTTGTGTCTGCAGATTTATGGAATCATAGATATGTAGAACAAATAAAAGAAAGAGTATTTGATTTTCAATGCTAATGTCCTGATAATGATATAATGGTGAGTATTATTCTGGTTTATATATTGATGATACATCTCATATATATAGATTCCTCCCGCATAATAGGGTGAGGTTACTACCTGATTATAAGCTATGGTGATCTATTAATTTTCTATGGCTGCATTTGATCTTTGTTATTTTTGCCCTTCCTTCAAGCCGCTAGGGGGATTCCCCTATCAAGCCCTTGAAAGAGCGATTTGGAGTAATTTCATAATGCGAAACCAAAACATAGTGACAAACTTTTCTATTGTTTTCACAAGTATGACGGTTTGCATGGTTGCCCCCTTCAAGCACAGTGGATTTTTTTCTTGCACGATGGAATCTTTCATATATGAGACAACATAATTAATTTATAACAGATAATTCAATGTATTATCTAAAAAATGCAACGAAATAGCTATTAATGTGAACATATGAATTAAAAAAACAAACATCGCGTACAAATAAATTCAAACATAATTGTGCACACGACTTATAACATTTTTTAGATGAACAAATAATAATACACCCCATGTCTTTAAACAAAGAATGAAAATCATAAAATGAGCTCTAAGGATAATAGGAACTCTCCACAAAGAAGAGACAGAGATGAGGACTCCAAAGACTTCATCATCACTATCCTTCACCATTTTGTTAACATATTAATTTTATACAAGAATCTTTCCCTCGGAAGAAATAGCATTTGCAATAGCTTCTTCGCTTGCCTCATCGGGTAATAACATCTCATTATGAGCACATCCCGATGGGATCATAGGAAAACAGTTTTCTAAATGATAAACACGACAATCAAAAAGAACAGGCTTATCACAGTCAATCATCTGCTGAATTTTATCATCAAGTTCATCGGGTTTTGAACAATGAATTCCCACGGCTCCATAAGCTTGTGCCAATTTCACAAAGTCAGGCATAGATTCCGTATAAGAATGAGAAAGACGATTACCATGCAGCAATTGCTGCCACTGGCGAACCATCCCCATATACTGATTATTTAAAATGAAAATTTTTACAGGTGTGTCATGCTGAATAGCTGTTGCAAGCTCTTGAATATTCATCTGAATGGAGGCATCACCAGAAATACACACAACAAGCGCATCAGGATGTGCTATTTGAACACCGATAGCGGCCGGAAGACCATACCCCATCGTTCCAAGACCACCAGAAGTCATCCAATGTTTTGGTTCATCAAAATGATAATACTGTGCTGCCCACATCTGATGCTGTCCGACATCCGTTGTAATATAAGCATTCGCATCTTTGGTAAGAGTATAAAGTCGTTCAAGAGCATATTGCGGCATAATGACATCTTTTTTCTCCGCATATGCCAATGAATTACGAGCTTTCCAACGGTTAATTTGCGTCCACCACGCCTCACGGACTTCACTGTTAAACGCTGGTTGCTGTATTTTTAAGAGTTGCGTCATATCTCCTAAAACACAAGCCACATCACCAATAATTGGAACTTCTGCTTTTACAATTTTATTGATGGAAGAAGGATCGATATCAATATGAATAATACGCGCATGAGGTGCAAATGCATCAAGGCGCCCCGTGATACGATCATCAAATCGTGCTCCAACAGCTAACATGACATCACAATCATGCATGGCCATATTAGCCTCATAGGTTCCATGCATTCCAAGCATTCCAAGCCAATTTTTACCGGAAGCAGGATAAGCACCAAGTCCCATTAATGTTGAAGTAATCGGAAAATCCCCCAATTGAACCAAATTACGTAAAAGCTGTATAGCTTTCATCCCCGATGAAATAACACCACCACCAGAATAAATAATAGGGCGTTTTGCCTCAACTAAAAGAGAAACGGCAGATTCAATAGCCTTAGTATTCCCTTTCAACGAGGGAAAAGAATGTAAAGACTCCTGAACTTGAGGTGCTCTATAAAGTCCTGAAGCAAATTGAACATCCTTAGGAATATCAATCAAAACCGGCCCAGGACGACCTGATTGAGCAAGAGAAAAAGCTTCATGAATAATAGCCGCAAGATCATTGACATTTTTAACCAGCCAATTACGCTTCGTACAAGGCTTTGTAATTCCAACTGTATCAGCCTCTTGAAAAGCATTTGTTCCAATCACCGTTGTTGACACCTGCCCAGAAAAACAAATAAGAGGTATCGAATCCATAAGAGCATCTTGCAAAGGTGTCACAGCATTCGTTGCCCCTGGACCAGAAGTCACAAGCATAACCCCTACCTTCCCTGTGCTGCGTGCATAGCCTTCAGCCGCATGCCCTGCGGCTTGTTCATGGCGCACCAAAATATGCTGGAGTGTATCTTGGTGATAAAGAACATCAAAAATAGGCAAAACAGCCCCACCAGGATAACCAAAAATATGTTCAACGCCTTGATCTATAAGAGCCTGAACCACTATTTCAGCGCCCGACATTATTTTTCCATCTGCACTCTCTTGCTTTCTTTGATCATTTCTCATTTTTCCCACTCACCTACTTTATAGGACAATAAAAAAGCCCCTAACGGAGCCCATAAAAAAAGCCCCCAAAGGAGCCCATTACACAACACATACTGTATGATTACCCCCCATTATTCCAACGTATAAAATATATAAAAAATTCCTTGTAGACAGATTTCTAATTCCATTGATACCATTCGTCAATAAAAAATTATATTTTCTAAAAAATTTCTTTTTTACGAATTATCTTTTATCTTTCGAAAATTTCTTTGCAAGGCTCCAGCTCTTTTATCAAAAAGTAAGCATCCATTCTTCATCAAATTGATTACGAAACCATGTCATTTGTCTTTTTGCATATCTCCTCGTTTGTATTTTCACCGCTTCAAGAGCACTCTCAAAGCTTCTATATCCATCCAAATAAGCCATAAACTCAGGTATACCAATAGCCTTCATTGCTGGTAATGAAGGGGAAAGTTTAAGTTTTTTCATAGCCACCACTTCTTCTAAAGCTCCTCTTTCAATCATAGAATCCAAGCGTTTATGAATACGTTCATAAAGCAAAGGACGTGGTGGCATGAGAAGAATTTTTTCGGTCAAATTCGGCGCAATGAGAGGTGTTGTTTTTTGTTTCTGCCACCAACTGAGCGTCTTACCGGTTGCATCATAAACTTCCAAAGCACGGACAATACGCTGTCTATCATGCGAAGAAATTTTTTCAGCAACAACAGCATCAATCTGCAACAACTGGCGATAAAGACTTTCAGGTCCCTCTTTATCAAGCAGCAAACGCCACTTCTGCCGCACAACATCTGGAACATGAGGGACTTCCGAAATCCCCTCTAAAAGAGCACGAAAATAAAGTCCTGTTCCACCAACAAAAATAACTGATCTTAAAGAAAAAGTAGCCAATAGCTCCTCGACATCACACAACCATTGCCCTACTGAATAGTTCAAAGTAGGACTCACATGACCATAAAGATAATGGGGAACAATCGCGGTGTCAGCCTCCCCCGGCCGTGCCGTTAAAATATTTAAAACATCATAAACCTGCATTGAATCAGTATTAATAATGAGAGCATTCTTTTCTTGAGCCATTTGCAAGGCAAGTTCTGACTTCCCACTTGCCGTTGGCCCTGCTATCAATGTAATTGTTCTTTGTGCCATGAATAGCAATTTCTCCCAATCAATAACTTATTGCAACATACAGACACCCCCAAAGCCACTATCTTCTCTCCATTATCATAGAGTAAATACTTCAAACAAAAATACGAACACAAATTCCCCTTAAGACAAAGCCCCTTATGAAACTTATAAAAAAGAAAAAATAGACTTTAAGAACAACACCAAAGGAATTTCCAAGCATTTTTTGCTATCATAATTCAATAACAAACCACAGCTATAATAATTTTGTCCGTTTAGGCCATTAAAAACATACTCTTTGTCATCATTTATGAAAATAATACTGAGCTTAACCTATACAATCAAACAGCTTTATTTTTTCCTATAAAAACAGCATGCTACTCTGATTTATAATAGGAGATTCAGAAATTGTCTTCTTCACGCTCTTTTTTTATAACTATTTTTTCATCCATCACCAAGAAAGGTGTAAATATATATATAACTAATTTAGTCTAATATGATTTTTCTCTGAGAGAGCTTTTTTCAAACTGAAGTGAAAAAACGTTCTCTATAGCACACAAAATACAATCACAAAGTGCTAAAATTCTCACTAGATACAACATTATTTATAATAATAATTGACTTAAATACAAAACATAAATCTCTTATGCACTATTTTAAAGCCTAAGCTGTTGCAAGGTTGGAAATCTAGCAAATCTATGATGGTAGCAACTTGTACTTTTATTTAACGCAAAAATAGAGCTGCCCAATGAATTTTATATTGCACACCCCATGCTCTCTATCGTGAAATGAATTTGAGAAATATTGGACATCACATGCCTAGCTTGCAAAATATCCCATATACTAAGGCTGATAAAAAACAAAAAATAATTTTTAAGGATCAATCCATTAGGAGCGTTACGAACCGTAACTCTCCATCTGGACGCGCTACAATAAATAGAGCATTTTTGCGTCCAGCTTCACGTAATTTATGAATACGTTTTTTAGCCTCATCAATTGTTGTGATAGAACTCTGATTGATATCAACAATCACTTCACCAACGCGAATACGCTTTTTATCCGCTGCACTATTTTGTGCAACAGATGTCACCACTAGTCCTCGAAGTTTATCCGAAATTGAATAACGATGACGCAAATCCTCCGTCAGTTCAGATAACGTCATTCCCATAAATTGCATTGTCACGTTTTTCGACAGATCTTGATTTTTTTTATCACCAACTTCTTCTTCTGTATCTTCATTTGGATCTGTTTCAATCAAACGTCCAAGCTTAACTTTTACTGTTTCTTCTTGCCCATTCCGTAAAACAGTAACATCCACCACCTTTCCTTCTGAACTTTCTGCAACTAAACGCGGCAAATCACGTGCATGCTTAATTTTGGAATTACCAAAAGAAAGAATAACATCTCCAGTTTGTAACTGGCTATTATCTACATTATTTTCTTCCGTCTGTTCTATTTTACCAGCCACCAATGCTCCCACAGCATTGTCCAATTTTAAACTTTTTGCAATATCCTCTGTTACCGGCTGAATACGAATAGCCAACCAACCACGTCTTATTTCTCCAAAATCACGCAATTGATTAATAACAGAAAGAGCCATATCCGATGGAATAGCAAATCCAATACCGATAGATCCTCCCGAAGGTGAAACAATTGCTGTATTAATGCCAATGACTTCACCATTTCTATCAAATAACGGACCACCAGAATTGCCCCGATTAATTGCTGCATCTGTTTGAATAAAATTATCATAGGGACCAGCATTAAGATCACGGTTACGCGCAGAAATAATACCAACCGTCACACTGCCACCAAAACCATAAGGATTACCAATAGCCATAACCCAGTCACCAATACGTGCTTTTTCTGAGTCACCAAAACGCACAGCTTTTAATTTTTTACTTCCTGCATCGACTTGAAGCAACGCCAAATCAGTTTTGCTATCCTTTCCAAGAAGCTTTGCCTTTAGTTTTGTACCATCCGTAAAATTAACTTCAATATCATCAGCATCAACAATAACATGATAATTTGTAACAATAATCCCTTTTTGCGCATCAATCACAAAACCAGACCCTAAAGAACGCACCTTTTGAAATTGACTATCTTTTTGAGCATCCTTGGGTGTAAAAAAATCACTAAAATATTCCTCCAGCAATGAATCTTTTGGGATAACGGGTACCGAGGTATTTTCATCCTGTTCTGTTCCTTCAACAGTCTGTGCCGTGGAAATATTCACAACTGTTTCCAAAAGCTCAGAAGCTAAATCAGGAATAGAAAGCAATGCCTCGCTTGTCTCTGCTCCCCAAGACAAACCTGACCCTGATAGAAACAAAGTCACACAAAAAACAACTCTTGTGATAAAAAACTTTAAAAACGTATTTTTACTCACGACACTTCTATCCATGACATGCCTTTAATCAAAGATGCAAAGAGCCCCACTAAATTTATCTACATAAAACCAGCACGGCTCGATACTCTCTACCACTTTTACCATAAAAGAAAATGGTCACAGATCATTCTTTTCATGCAAAATCTCGTATCTGCAATCCATTATTTTATCTATTCTCTCCCGATTTTGGATCAGTTTTACTAATGCCAGTATTCATTGTCGGTAAGAATGCTTTATTTGCCTGCGGCGGATTACGAAAATAGAAAAAGAAATCCTCATTTGGAGAAATCACCATCGGTGTTTTCTCTAAATTCTTGTATTGTTCCATCGCCAACCAAAAATCGTAAAAAGACGGATTAGCCTCCCTCGCATTCAATAAAAGACGAATACTTTCAGCCTGACCTTCACCACGAGTAATTTCAGCATCACGCTTTGCCGCTGCTACAATTTCTTCATATTCACGATTAGCTTCTGCTACAATACGATCTCGCTCTTGTTGACCACGAGCACGGATATTTTCCGCAGCAGCTTCACGTTCAGCTGCCATTTGCCGATAGACATCTTCTGAAACAGCATCAGTCAAATCGGTTTTACGAATACGCACATCAACAATGGTAATACCCAACGAACCTGCATCTACAGAAAACTGCTTCTGTACTTCAGCCATCATCGCGCCTCGTTCATCCGATAAGGCTGCTTTAAATTCTCGCTTACCATAAACAGCACGCAAAGCGTCAATAAACCGTGGTGCAAGGTTTTCACGTGCCGCAATTTGTGGACGCCCAGAAGCAATGCGCTGTAAAAACAACTTAGGATCTGTAATACGGTAAATAAAGAACGCATCCACCTCATAATACGCACCACCACGAACCTGTACAGATTGTGTAGGAACATCGTAACGCAATAACCGATTATCAACAATGATCATCTTATCGATAAAGGGCGCCTTGAAATAGATTCCAGGATTAGATTCTACCTGAACAATTTGTCCAAAACGCTTAATTGCTACTTGTTGACGAGGATAGACGATAAATACGGACATCCATAAAATCATCAAAACAAACACTATAGCACTAAAAACAAACAAAAAGCGAGATTGCTGCATAATTAATCTCCTCCAGAAATACGAGAATCTAAGAGTAACGCAGGACGCGCTGATGTTGCCTTTACTTTTTCCGATGACTTGCTACGCAACAATTCGTTCAAAGGTAAATAAGGCACCGCTGGAGAATTTGCCTGATCAAGAACCAGCTTATTTGGTGAAGAAAGAATCCGCCCCATCGTCTCCATATAGAGACGATAGCGAGCAGCTTCTGGTGAAATCGCAGCCTCACGAGCTATCGCCTGAAAACGTTCAGCACGCCCTGTTGCCTCTTCAACCATTTGTGCCTTTTCACCTTTTGCGATTTCCCGTGTGCGTGAAGCTTCACCATTTGCTAAACCAATTTTCGTAAAACGCACACGATTCCCCTCTTCAATCATTCTTCCACGTTCCTGCTCCGCCTGCTGAACAGAATTAAACGCAGCAGCAACCTTTGTCGGAGGAGCAGCTTCACTGATAGACACACGGCTTATTTCAACACCAAGTTGATATTTATCTACAGTCAACTGAATAATCTTTCTGACGTCATTAGCAACTTCTTCTTTCTTGTCACGTAAAACATCATCAACCGGCCGCGAACCAATGACCTCACGCATTGCACTCTCAGCAACTTGGCGGACTGTTCCCTCTTGATCATTCACATTGAATAAAAACTGACTAGGGTATGAAATCCGATAGTAAACGGAAAAATTAACATTAACGATATTCTGATCACTTGAAAGCATTAAGCCATCACTTTGTTGCGCCTGACCAGGCTTACCACCAATCGCAATTGTTTTTTCCGTTAAAGGTACTTTCATATAGGTCTCAATTGGCCAAAAATGAAAATGCAACCCATCACCAATAATGCCTTCTTTAGGGATGCCAAAGCGCAACTCTACCGCTTGTTCATTTTGCTGAACAATATAAATTGACTGGTATAGCCAAAAAAACACAATAAGTAGAAGGAATAAAACAGAAAAACTGCTTCTCCCGAATTGTTTAAACTGATCCTGCCCTTTGCGCAAAATATCATTAAGATTAGGACCATTTTCGCCACCATTACCGCCACCAGAACCAAAGAGATTCTTAGCTGGTGTTTTTTTGTCACCACTGTTTTTATCGCCACTCCACGGGCCACCACCATTTTGATTTGTCCAGGGCATTATCACCTCTTTAACTGATTACCACTACTCGAACACCAACCATTTGCTTGATCTTATAGGGTGTCTCTTACCTCATTACAATACAACTGATAACCCCTTCCACTTCATATTACAAAAAATTATTTCCGCTCATAAACAACAAAACGTGTCGGATGACTATCTTTATCCCCTTTTGGAATATCTTGTGTTTGCACAATAGTCCACTTTTCTTTATCAAAAACAGGAAAAAAACTATCACCTTCTATAGAAGCTAAAACTTCTGTAAGAAATATTTTATCAGCCATATGCAACCCTTGTTGAAAAATTGCACCACCACCAATAATAAAAATTTCCTCTACATCATTTTGAGAAGCAACGCTTGTTGCAAGAGAACAAGCTTGCGATAAAGAGTGAGCAACAACAGCCCCCTCAGCACAAAAGGTACAATCACGCGTAATGACGATATTTGTACGCCCTGATAAAGGTCTCCCGATAGAATCCCAAGTTTTTCTTCCCATAATAATGGGCTTACGCAACGTCAAAGCTTTAAAGCGTTGCAAATCCGTCGATAAATGCCACGGCATTGCACCTTCACGACCGATAACACCATTTTCTGCAACAGCAGCAATTAAACAAATGGAAATCGTCATATTGCTACCGGCGCTTTAATATGAGGTTGTGCTTCATAATTAAACAACTCAAAATCCTCAAATTGAAAAGAAAAAAGATCTGTTACCGCTGGATTTATGCGCATACATGGCAAAGCATTTGGTATACGAGACAATTGATATTTTGCCTGTTCAAAATGATTAGAATAAAGATGAGCATCTCCCAGAGTATGAATAAAATCGCCTACTTTAAGACCGCTTACTTGCGCAATCATCATCGTTAGCAATGCGTAGGATGCAATATTGAATGGAATACCTAAGAAAATATCCGCCGAACGCTGATAAAGTTGACAAGATAATTTACCCTCCGCAATGTAAAATTGAAAAAGACAATGACACGGAGGTAACGCCATTTCCTCTATTAATGCAGGATTCCAAGCTGATACAATCAAGCGACGAGAATCTGGCGTTTCCTTAATCATCGTTAAAAGATTGTTAATTTGATCAATATGGCGTCCATCAGGAGCAGGCCAAGAACGCCACTGATAACCATAAACAGGACCAAGATTTCCCTTTTCATCAGCCCATTCGTCCCAAATCGATACACCATGCTCTTTCAACCAAGCGATATTTGTATCGCCTTTAAGAAACCACAAAAGCTCATAAATAATTGAACGTAAGTGTAGCTTCTTTGTTGTCAACAACGGAAATCCTGCTTGTAAATCAAAGCGCATCTGATACCCAAAGATAGATCGCGTGCCAACACCCGTTCGATCTGTCCGATCAATACCCTGATTTAAAACATGAGATAAAAGAGCAAGATATGACTTCATAGGGCTATTATGTCCGATTCTTCTCATTATAGAAAATAAAAACTGTAAAATCCGTACAAACATAATTCAAATCTTTTTCCAAAAACATCTTACACAAGAAATTATCATGATCTGACTAAATTTTTGATGCAAAAGATAAAATACTATAGACAGCTTCTAAGAAAATGACATAAATGAACAAAGATGGATAAACATCAAATAAAGGGATCGACTATGGAAAAACAAGAAGCTTTAAAACCACATGATACAAGAAAACGTATCTGGGCTATCGTGTCCAGTGCATCAGGTAATCTAGTAGAATGGTATGACTTTTATGTTTATTCCTTTACATCCATTTACTTTGCATCACAATTCTTTCCCTCAGATGGCAATGTCGTTACGCAACTTTTAAAAGCGGCTGGTGTCTTTGCTATTGGTTTTCTTATGCGCCCAATCGGCGGATGGCTTTTTGGCTTCATTGCCGATCGTTACGGACGCAAACGCTCAATGCTTATCTCTGTTTTTATGATGTGTGGTGGTTCGTTCTTAATCGCCCTACTTCCTACCTATGAAACCATTGGAGTGGCAGCAGGAATTCTTTTACTTTTACTCAGAATGCTTCAGGGGCTTTCTGTCGGTGGTGAATATGGTACAACAGCAACTTATATGAGCGAAATCGCCCTCAAAAATCGCCGCGGATTTTTTAGCTCTTTCCAATATACCACACTGATTGGTGGTCAACTTCTAGCCAGTCTCGTTATATTCATTTTAGCGCTTTATCTCACCGAAGATCAGCTAAAAGCGTGGGGCTGGCGTATTCCATTTGCTATTGGTGGATGCGGCGCAATTGTTGCGATTTATCTACGCCGCACACTCCATGAGACAACGACCAAAGAAAGTCGTTCTAGTGCACAAGCTGGTAGTATTAGGGGACTTCTGAGCAACCACCGAAAAGCTTTTTTTCTAGTTATCGGCTTTACCGCTGGAGGATCGCTCACATTTTACACCTATACGACTTACATGCAGAAATATCTGATCACAACCACCGGCTTTGATAAACATACAGCCACAACTATAATGACTGCTGCACTCTTTGTTTTCATGTTACTCCAACCCCTCTTTGGTTCTCTCGCAGATAAAATTGGAACAAGAACTTCTCTCCTTATTTGGAGTGTCTTATCTATTATCTTTACCATTCCTGGACTTAATATGATTGGTAATACTGATAGTACATGGATTGCTTTATCAGTCATTACTGGAATGCTCTGCATTATGAGCTTTTATACATCTATCTCTGGCATTGTAAAATCAGAAATGTTTCCCGCTTCAGTACGAGCGATAGGAGTTGGGCTCTCTTATGCTATTGCCAACGCACTGTTTGGCGGTTCTGCTGAATATGTCGCGCTTGGATTAAAAGATCTTGGATATGAATCTGTCTTCTATTTTTATATAACCGGCATGATGATTATTGCATTCATTGCTGTTCTCTTAATGCCAGATGCTCGCAAAAAAGGGTATTTACAAGGAGACGATATTCATTAACCTTTAATGTTAACAAACAAGGGTTTCAATAAAAAAGCAAAGCCCAGTATTCTGGGCTTTTTTATATTCTTTCCAATAGAAGTTTAAAGCTCACAGTTTTTTATCCCTTCAAACACTCCTAAAGAAGCAATGTTCCCTCCTACACACGCCGCTTATAAAAACAAATGGCTTCATATTATTATGTAATAAATACTTCTTTTGCTGAATTTAATTCACTGAAGATAAAAAACTTTTGATTTATTTTAATATTCCCATTCCCACTCAACGTTGAAGAAAAGTGATTATCTTTCAAGAAATTTTATCAATAATAAAGATTACACTCATGATTTTGTTTAATACGTTCTTAATAGTACCCCCCTCATGCAAAACAAATCCTTTCATGAAAAATAGAAAATACCATTATATTATGAATTCGCACACTTTTTTGAGAAACATTTCTCAATGCACCCAACTCCATTTCACAACGACACCCGTGAATGACATAACGTAAAAGCCCCGTAAAGTATAAACATGGGCATCACTCTCTTTACACTTAATAAAAGTGCAAGCCGCTATCATTATACTATTGAGGAACTCTTAATATTGTACTCCCCCTTAACACTTAAGATCATTCCTAAAAAGTATTTTAACTGATACACCAACCTCGCATGCAATAGTCAATAACATCATTTTACGAAACAACATCAAGCATATAAACTAAAGAGTATCATATCTTCATAAGCACTCTGCATATGCAAATAATTCACAATCAAACAAAAAATAATATTTCCTTAAGGATAGTAAAAAGCGCATAATTTACGCAATATAACAACACCATAAGCCCAAAACAGCACTGATAGCTCTAGAAAAAATCTTTATGTTTCCCTGAAAAATTATCATGGTACAATGGCGTTTTTATAATGCACATCGTAAATAGCTTTAAAAAGAAGAAAAGTTATAAATCTAAAAGGGGAATACTTCATGAATAATCAAACAACTTTAGACCCACATGATACAAGGAAACGTATTTTTGCTATCATGTCCAGCGCATCAGGAAATCTGGTAGAATGGTACGACTTCTATGCTTACTCCTTTGCATCGGTTTATTTTGCCTCACAATTTTTTCCTGAAGATGAAGATATCGTTACACAACTGTTAAAAACAGCAGGAATCTTTTTTATTGGCTTTCTTATGCGTCCAATTGGAGCATGGCTCTTTGGATTCATTGCGGATCGTTATGGACGTAAACGCTCAATGCTTATTTCTGTTTTTATGATGTGTGGTGGCTCTTTTCTCATTGCCATACTTCCCACTTATAAAACCTTGGGAATAGCAGCAGCATTCCTTCTCCTTTTTGTCCGTATGTTTCAAGGACTTTCCGTTGGAGGTGAATATGGTACAGCAGCAACTTATATGAGCGAAGTTGCACCCAAAAATCGTCGCGGGCTCTTTGCTTCTTTTCAATATGCAACAACGATCTCAGGTCAACTTCTCGCAAGTTTTATAATATTTATTTTAGCCCTTTACCTTACTGAAGATCAGTTAAAAGCGTGGGGATGGCGTATTCCTTTTGTGATTGGTGGCTTTGGAGCAATCGTTGCAATTTATCTGCGTAGTTTGCTCCATGAAACAACAACCCACAAAAGCCGCTCTGAAAAACATGCTGGTAGTCTTCGAGAACTTTTTCGCAATCATAAAAAAGCTTTCTTTTTGGTTGTTGGCTTTACAGCTGGTGGATCACTCACATTTTATACATACACTACTTATATGCAAAAATATCTGATCACCACCACCGGCTTTGATAAACAAACCGCAACAACGATAATGACTGCCGCCCTCTTTATTTTTGTGCTACTCCAACCCCTTTTTGGTTCCCTAGCCGATAAAATTGGAGCAAGAGCTTCACTCATTAGTTGGGGGCTATTATCCATTATCTGCACTATCCCTGTACTTAAAATGATCGGTAATGCCCATAATCCATGGACAGCACTCTTAATTATTATTGGAATACTCTGTGTTATGAGTTTTTATACGTCCATTGCTGGTATCATAAAAGCAGAATTGTTCCCTGCTTCAATCCGAGCAATTGGTGTTGGATTTGCTTTTGCCATTGGCAACGCACTCTTTGGCGGTTCTGCCGAATATGTAGCGCTTGGATTAAAAAATATGGGATACGAATCTGTTTTCTTTTTTTACATAGTTGGTATGATGGTCATTGCACTCATCTCTATTCTTCTTATGCCCGATATAGATAAAGGAGGATATCTCGATAAAGACGATAGACTTCATTAAACTTATTTTCTGGATCAAAAAAAGCCCAAGAAATTGGGCTTTTTTTTTATCTCCTCTCCATCCTAACAAAGAACGAAAATTCTGCCCCGCATTCGTCTTACAAACAACTCAGTTTCTCTTAAATTGTCTATAGTTACTGCCCTCTTTATGTAATTTACTTGATAAGATTCTATAGGCAAGCCCTACCCTAAATATTTATCATGATATCTGAAAAATACCTCATACGGAAAACCTTATCTGAGCCTTACCTCCCCCTCCTAAATAATGATGTGTGGTGATACAACAAGATAAGCAAGGACACAAAAATCCCCTTTTACATTATTTAAGCTTTATGAAATGTCTTCAGTTTTTGGGCTTTCTGCTCATAAAGACCATCTCTTCTATAATCTTCCGGTATGCCAATAATTGCATTCTTCTCATAAAGTTTAAAGGTATCTTGATCTACTTTTCAATGTTCTCTCCCTTTAAATGCAACGTGATAACTTTTTATTCTATAACACAAGTAAAAATCTTAAAACGAATGACAACATAACTCTAATAAATCATCTTAAAGAGTTTCCCTAAGAAATTATTATAATACAATTGAATTTTTCTGGAAATCATAAACAATTATGTTTAGAAAATATAAAATATAAATCCAAAAGGGGAACAATTCATGAAAAATGAAACAACTTCAGCATCACAGGATGCAAGAAAACGTGTTTTTGCTATTATAGCAAGCGCATCAGGAAATCTCGTAGAATGGTATGATTTTTACGTTTACTCATTTGCATCAATTTATTTTGCATCACAATTCTTTCCCTCCGATGGTGATACGATTACGCCACTGTTAAAAACCGCGGGTGTGTTTTTTATTGGCTTTCTTATGCGCCCTATTGGAGCTTGGTTTTTAGGATTTGTCGCCGATCGTTATGGACGTAAACGCTCGATGCTTATATCCATTTTTATGATGTGTGGTGGCTCTTTTTTCATCGCCATACTTCCCACCTATGAAACCTTAGGAATAACATCAGCAATCCTTTTACTTTTAGCTCGAATGATGCAAGGACTTTCAGCGGGTGGTGAATATGGTACAGCAGCCACTTATATGAGCGAAGTTGCTCTCAAAAAACATCGTGGGCTTTTTGCTTCTTTCCAATCAGCCACCCTTATTACAGGTCAACTTCTTGCCAGCTTCATTATATTTATTCTAGCATCTTATCTCTCTGAAGATCAGTTAAAAGCATGGGGATGGCGCATTCCTTTTGTGATTGGTGGTTTCGGGGCAGTGATTGCGATTTATCTGCGTCGTTCTCTCCACGAAACAACCACGAAAGAAAGCCGCTCTCACAAACACTCTGGCAGTCTTAAGGAACTTCTCACCAAGCATACAAAAGCCGTTGTCGTAATTGCATGCTTTGCATCAGGAGGATCACTCACATTTTACACCTTTACGACTTATATGCAAAAATATCTAATCACAACCACCGGCTTTGATAAACATACCGCAACAACGATTATGACAGCTGTACTATTTATTTTCATCCTATTCCAACCCATAGCTGGTATCATAGCCGATAAAATTGGAACAAAAACTTTACTTATCATTTGGAGTATACTCTCTGTCATCTTTACATTTCCTGGACTCTGGATAATCGGTAATACGCATAGTATATGGGTTGCCTTTTCCGTCATTATTGGCTTGCTCTTCATTATGAGCATGTATACATCCATCTCTGGTGTCGTCAAATCAGCAATGTTTCCCTCTTCAATACGCGCATTAGGCGTTAGCATCTCTCATGCCATTGGCAACGCCTTATTTGGTGGTTCTGCTGAATACGTCGCGCTTGGATTAAAAAAGTACGGTCATGAATCACTCTTTTATTTTTATATAACCGTCGTGATGATCATGGCATTCATTGCTCTTCTCTTTGTCCCGAGTATGCGTAAAGGAGGCTACCTCCAAGAGGATGAAAAACATTAACCCTTTTTATCAACGAAAAAGCCCAAGAAATTGGGCTTTTTTTATCATTATCACAAATTTAATATTGTTTAAATTTTATGAAGTGCATTAAGGTGCTTAGCAACTAGATAATAAAAAGTCAGTCGACTTTTTCTACGCTCTCCAGACATCATCTCAGCCACTTTTGAAACAGCCATTTTAGCACTCTTCTCATCTGCTTCTAAAACATCTTGAACCCATTTTTCAACACGTTCTAACTCTTTTGGATCCGATGTAGCAACAAGCGCTGCATCCTGCTTTTTCATCACCAAAGCTAAACGACGGCTAAGTCGTTCTACTGCTGCTTCATCGGGATTTGAATCATATAGTTTAATATCTGCTAAATTATTTGTCATTTTGCATCATCTCCTCTCCAAAAATGAGCGGACTATACTTTACAGCCGCATCATATAGCTCCATAAATAATTAGAGGATTAAAAATATTAACAACCCCCCCTTTTCCTAAGACTGTTCTTCATCTATATTTAGAGGGCTGGTTTACCAGCTATGGTAATAAATGGACGGTGAAATAAACCTATTGGACCCGGGGGCGGTACCCGGCGCCTCCACCAAAATATAAGAAACCAAAGTTATATTTTGGTGGGGGCGAAATAGGATCGACAAGGGTGTAAAGATCGCTCTTTTACTCGGCATTGTACCACCGTTATCGGGCTAAATGAGTAGTTGCAAATGACAACTATGCGGAAGCACGTCTCGCCGCTTAAGGTGGTGTGAATGTTTCAATTTGAGCCTTAAACCGTCGCAGGTTTAAGCGGGGTTCGGAGGCACCTGGCAACAGAAGCCTTCACTTTTTTAAATGTTGTTGATTGATCTTTCAGACGTTATCAGACATTATTTACCATAGAGTTTCGTATTTATTCGATTTATTGAGGTGCATCGTAGAAAAAATCTGCTAATTTAAAATATATTCTGTCACACAATATCAATACGCCCCATTCTGCTACGTGAAATAAAAGGAATAAACTTCGATGGTTAAAGATCAAATCCGTTACGATATTCTCGTTCAGGATGCGCTTCGTGGAGTTATCCGTAAAGTTTTATCGGAAGTTGCCAAAGCAGGTCTTCCGGGAAATCATCATTTTTTTATAACTTTTTTGACAAATGCCCCAGGCGTTAAAATTTCTCCTCGGCTAAAAAATCGCTATCCCGAGCAAATGACAATCGTCTTACAACATCAATTTAGAGATCTCAGTGTTTCAGAAACAGCTTTCGAAGTAACCCTCTCTTTCAGGGAAATAACCGAAAAGCTCGTGATTCCTTTTACTTCCATTCAGGTCTTTTATGATCCTGTAGCAGCATTTGAAGCAGCATTTGATCTGCCCTCAAATCTGACCTCTGGAGAAAGTGAAAATTCAGAAAATACCTCAACTACGCCCATTACCTTATCAAACAAACAAAAAATAGAAAATACGCTTACAAAAGAACAAAGTCTCAGTACAAACAAAGAACCTTCAAATAACGATGCAAAACAAAGTCAAAGTGCTGATGTTGTATCTTTAGATTCCTTTCGGAAAAAATAATTTTTCTCATGACTGAATTGATTAATCTTCGCCAATTTCGAAAACAAAAAAAACGTACAGAAAAATCTCTTCGTGCTGAGCAAAATCGTTATCGTTTTGGACGAACAAAAACTGAAAAAAATTTTGAGCAACAAAAATCTTTAAAAACGCAAAAATTTCTTGATCAAAATCGTTTACGAAACGACGAATAAAGGTGGAAAAATGCACGAAAATAATTCTATCGATTGGTCAAAAGTCATTCCACGAAAGATATCTGTTCGCGTTGATGGACACGCAACAAGCGTCTCTTTAGAACCACCATTTTTAGATATTCTAAAAGATATAGCCCGCCAAAAAGGACAATCTTTAGCCTTTATTATCACCGATATTGATAGCAAAAGACCACAACAAGTAAATCTTTCGGCTTCGTTACGCGTTTATGCCCTTCAAAGCGTTCTCACCCAACGCCTTTAATGTTTGTGCTTATTTTTTACGTTCTCTTTCTGTCTGTTCAACTGAAACTGTTGTGACTTTTTAAGAGAAGTTTTTTTAATCTAGAACTTCAATAAAAAAAAGACTACAAAAGAGAGATAATGAGTAATTTTTCTGATCACACCATACCTTTCTTTGAAGAAGATTCCCCTCCAGACCATGATAAGAAGAGCTCTGGTTTTTTCTCCCATACTCTAAAAGAACAAAAATCATATAACACAGATTATTTAGAACAACTCAATCCAGAACAGCAACAAGCTGTTATGAATACTGAGGGACCTCTTTTAGTTCTTGCAGGTGCTGGTACAGGAAAAACGCGCGTTTTAACAACGCGTATTTCTCACATTTTACGCTCTGGACTTGCCTCTCCTCAGCAAGTACTTGCTGTCACTTTCACCAACAAAGCAGCACGTGAAATGAAAATACGTATTGGTGAACTTATTGGAGAAGTTGTTGAAGGTATGCCTTGGCTTGGAACCTTTCATTCCACTGGCGCTAAAATTTTACGCCGTCACGCAGAGCTTGTTGATTTAAAAAGAAACTTTACAATTCTCGATAGCGATGATGTTCTTCGACTTTTAAAACAGCTTATTCAAGCTGAAGGATTAGACGATAAGCGTTGGCCCGCACGAAACCTTGCCATGATGATTGATTCTTGGAAAAATCAAGGACTTTCACCAAAACATATCTCAAAAAGTGATGCTCATTCCTTTGGTAACGGCATGGGACGTGAACTTTATCACAATTATCAAAATCGATTAAAAGATCTTAATGCTTGTGATTTTGGTGACCTTCTACTTCATTCTATCTCTATCTTCCAACATAATCCAGATATTCTTCGCGAATATCATTCTCAGTTTCGTTATATTCTTGTCGATGAATATCAAGATACAAATACAGCACAATATCTTTGGCTTCGCCTTTTGGCCCAACATCCTCAAGGTCAACATGTTAATCTTTGTTGTGTTGGCGATGATGATCAATCCATTTATGGATGGCGTGGTGCAAAAGTCGAAAACATATTACGTTTTGAAAAAGATTTTCCTTCTGCTAAAATTATTCGTCTAGAACGCAATTATCGCTCAACATCCCATATTCTCAAAACCGCCTCCCATCTCATTGCTCATAATGAAGAAAGGCTGGGAAAAGTCCTTTTTTCTGCTCAAATAAAGAGTGAGGAAGAAAAGGTAAAAATTCATTCAGCATGGGATTCGGCAGAAGAAGCACGAGCAATCGGAGAAGAAATCGAACGCGCACAACAAACCGGTCATGCATTAAATCATATGGCTATATTGGTACGCGCATCATTTCAAATGCGTGAATTTGAAGATCGCTTTGTAACACTTGGCCTTAATTATCGCGTCATTGGTGGTCCTCGTTTTTATGAGCGAATGGAAATACGTGATGCCATGGCTTATTTACGCGTTGTTGTCCAACCTACTGATGATTTAGCTTTTGAGCGTGTTATTAATACACCAAAACGCGGCATAGGAGATGCAACCCTGCGCATTCTTTATGAGAGTGCACGTGCACGTGCTGTTCCTCTCTTTTCTGCTGCCGCTGACATCATTGAAACAGATGAATTAAAGCCTAAGGCGCGCAGTGCGTTACGAAGCCTCATTGAAAGCTTCCGCCGCTGGCAAAATATGCTTCAAGACACTCCTCATAGAGAACTTGCCGAGATCGTCCTTGATGATTCTGGTTATACAACCATGTGGTTAGAAGATCGCTCACCAGAGGCTCCTACAAGACTAGAAAATCTTAAAGAAATGATTCGTTCCATGGAACAATTTGAAAATCTTCAAAGTTTTTTGGAACATGTTGCACTCGTTATGGAAACGGAAAATAATGAAAATATGGATGCAGTCAACATCATGACACTTCATTCAGCCAAAGGACTTGAATTTGAAACAGTTTTTCTTCCAGGTTGGGAAGAAGGACTCTTTCCCCACCAACGCTCATTAGATGAAGGTGGACGTTCAGGATTAGAAGAAGAACGGCGCCTTGCTTACGTAGGTCTAACAAGAGCAAAAAAACATTTGCATATATGGTTTGTATCTAATCGAAGAATTCATGGACTTTGGCAACCTGCTCTTCCCTCCCGTTTTCTAGATGAATTACCAGCAGAACATATAGAAGTTGTAGAAATGGAAACATCCTATGGTGGTTATGGAAAATCTTCCTTTCAACATCACGATTCCTTTTATACTGACTATGCAACAGCAAGACAAAAGCGTGCACAAAAAAACAAGAATATTGAAGGGAACGTTATCTCTCAATCAATCTCTCATGCACCATCAGATTTTTCTGTCAATGATCGGATTTTTCACATAAAATTTGGTTATGGTCATATTACAGCAATAGACGATCATAAATTGACAATAATGTTCGAAAAAGCCGGAGAAAAGCGTGTACTAGACAATTTTGTAAACAAAGCTTAATTACAAGTAAACCACGATCAGTTTTTTCAAGAAACCACTTTATTTTATTCTGAATGTCATTTCCATTTACGAACAAAGGCTTCAATGGGCAAATTTTGCATATCAGGCAATGCGTTGTGAATTTTATCAAGCGGCCAATCCCACCAAGCCATATCTAAAAGGCATTCTATCACATTATTGGGAAAACGCATCCGCAACCGTTTAGCAGGCACCCCAACGACAATCGTATAAGGCAAAACATCTTTCGTTATAACAGCGTTCGCGCCAATGATAGCGCCATGACCAATAGTCACCCCAGGCATAATAACCGCACCATATCCAATCCACACATCATGCCCAATAATAACACGTTTTGCACAACGCCTTTCACGAAAACCACTATCTAATGCCATATAACGAAAATATTCGTTTGGACGATAGGTTATTTTATGCGTTGAAACGCGCTCCATAGGATGCTCCAACGCATTCATCCGTACATGAGATGCAATAGAACAAAAACGCCCAATATCGCTATAAATAGCCTCACTATTACGTTCTAAATAAGAAAAATCTCCAACGGTTACATCCCGTAAAATCACCCGCTCATTAATTTCCACATAGCGCCCTAATTTACAACCATGCAGCCGTGCCGTCGTATGGATACGAGGCTCACTTTCATGAAACCGAAGATCGTTCTCAATATTCATGCATCTTTCACCAATGTTTCATCATAGATATGGAAAGACATACCAATCAAGCCAATAAAATCAACCATGAAACACACATTGCAAAACAAACCTGCCGATGTTACAATTTCTCGATCTATTTAAGAGAGTCAAACTATGAAAAATGTAATACGCATCTTGGGGCTGACAATCATATTTCTTGCAGGTGTTTTTATTTATGATACGCTGACAAATAAGCCTTTAGGTGATAACTTTACTCTCACTGATTCTAATGGAAAAAATATTACTGAGGCTGATGTTCGAAGCAAGCCTTCAATAATTTTTTTCGGCTTCACTATGTGTCCTGAAAGCTGCCCTACCACACTGATGAATCTTGATCGATGGCTTACAGCCCTTGGGCCTGAAGCTGATAAATTAGGTATATGGTTTGTGACTGTTGATCCTGAACGAGACACACCAAAAGTACTCCATGATTATCTCAGTAATTTTAACAATAAAATTGTTGGCATCAGCGGAGATCCTGAAAAAGTTCATAAAATGGTCAATTCTTTCAACATCGTTGCTGAAAAAGTCCCTGAAACAGATGGAAACTATACATATAACCATACAGCAGCAATTTTTTTACTCAAAAAAGGTGGAAAATTAGCTGGCGTTATCCGTTATGACACGAAAGAAAGCGATAGCGAATTAAAAGATGAAATCGCCATTGAACGGTTAAAAAAACTCATCTTAAACTAAAAAAACCGATCAAAAGAAAGAACAGCATGTCGCAACAAATTCGCCTCTATTATACTGCTTCTAAAAATGAAGCAGAACGGTTCTATACCCTTATAGAAACAGCCTTTGACGAAGAAGGGTATCCTCTTGCTCTCACAGAGATAGATGAACAAAATGCTGTATATGAGCTTTCTCTATATGTCGATCAAGACAATCAAGAGAACGCATTGAAACGTTTTGCTCAAATCCTTTCTATAGATTTTGAGAAAATTAATATGGAAGTTTTACCCAACATTGATTGGGTACAAAAAAGCCTAGAAGGACTAAAACCTGTGCAAGCTGGTCCTTTTTTCCTTCATGGAAGTCACAACCGAAACGCCATTCCAGCAAATGTTCTCCCTATTGAAATTGAAGCTAATCAAGCTTTTGGCACCGGACATCATGGAACAACAGCCGGTTGTTTAGAAATGATTGCCAAAGTCATGAAACACGAAAATCCAAAAAATGCCCTTGATCTTGGTACTGGGAGCGGTGTACTAGCCATTGGCATAGCAATGCTCAAACCAATTCCTGTGCTTGCATCCGATATTGACCCAATTGCTGTTCAAGTTGCACAACACAATATCGAATTCAATGGTGTCAAGGAATATATTACAGCTATTACAGCAATAGATTTTGCCCATGATGCAATTGCATCACGAACCCCTTTTGATCTCATCGTTGCCAATATCCTTGCTAATCCGCTTATTGAACTTGCGCAAGAAGTGGTAAAGGCACTTCAAAAAGGGGGATCACTTATACTCTCTGGAATTCTTGAAGAACAACATGCCCATGTTTTGGAGACTTATATAAAACAAGGAATGAAGCATATCGAAACATACCACCGGCAAGGATGGGTTACGATACATCTGAAATAAAATAAAAGAAAAGGACGTCGTTATGTATCAATCTTTTGAGGCGACAACAAATCCTGCTTATGCAGCAGAACGCATTTCTTGCCTTCGTAAAGAACTCGATCACCTTGGACTCGATGGTTTTCTTGTTCCGCGGTGCGATGAGCATCAAGGAGAATATGTCCCCCCTCATGCTCAACGCCTTAGCTGGTTAACCGGCTTTACTGGATCAGCTGGGATTGCACTGATTTTAAAAAACAAAGCCATCATATTTACAGATGGGCGATATAAGCTCCAAGTTCGCCAACAAACTGATCCTGATATTTTTAATTATGAAGATCTCATAACTTGTCCTCCCTCACAATGGCTTGAAAAAAATGGTCAAAAACTTTCTATTGGCTTTGATCCATGGCTCCACACGATTGCTGCCACCGATGCATTGAGAAACGCATTAGAAATGAAAGCAGGTGGAAAACTTGTAGAAGTTCAACATAATCCCATTGATTTGCTCTGGCATAATCAACCAAAGTTACCACAATCTGCCTTATCAATTCACCCTCTCAAATATGCTGGGTGCGATACAGATGAAAAACTCGCTTTGATTTACAAAGATATACAGCAAACTCATGCAAATGCTTTTATTTTTACAGACCCCTCTTCCATTGCATGGACATTCAATATACGGGGCAATGATGTTTCCAACACGCCTTTTTCCCTTTGTTTTGCTCTCATTCCACTTAACGAAACACCAGCCTTATTCATTGACAGCAAAAAACTTGGTGTAGAACAGAAACAATATCTGGAACGTTATGCAAAATTATATGAACCAGAACAGCTTATTCCCAAGATCAAAGAGTATGTTCAAAAAGGGACCGTGTTTGCCTTAGATCCACAGCTAACATGCGAAAAATTACGAACTGTTATTGAAGAAAAAAATAGCTCTTTTATCACACTTACCGATCCTGCTGCTCTACCACGTGCCATTAAAAATGACACAGAACTCAATGGCGCACGCAAAGCGCATCTACGCGATGGTGTTGCCCTAACCCGTTTTTTTTCTTGGTTAGATAAACAAATACTAGGGTCAATAAGTGAAATTTCTGCTGCTCAAAAATTAGAAGAATTTCGCATAAATACAGCAAACGAAATGGGAGAAAAACTTAAAGATCTTTCTTTTGATACAATTTCAGCAGCAGGAGAAAATGGCGCCATTATTCATTATCGTGTAACAACACAAACAAATAAACAACTCAATGCTGGTGAACTTTATCTTGTTGATTCAGGTGGCCAATATCGTGATGGAACGACAGATGTCACACGTACAGTAGCAATTGGGAATATTGGAGAAGAAGAAAAACGCTGTTTCACTCTTGTTCTCAAGGGCATGATTACTCTTTCAACTGCTTGCTTTCCCAAAAGAACCCGTGGACAAGACATTGATATTCTAGCACGCATTGCATTGTGGAAAGCTGGTTTTGATTATGCCCATGGCACCGGTCATGGTGTTGGATCTTATCTTTCTGTCCATGAAGGACCGCAAAATATTTCTCGCAAAGGATGCCAAGAACTCATCTCCGGTATGATTCTTTCAAACGAACCAGGATATTATCGCGAAGGTGCTTTTGGTATCCGTCTTGAAAATTTGATGATAGTAAAGCCAGCACAAAAAATTGATGGTGGAGATATAGAAATGCTCTCGTTTGAGACACTCACACATTGCCCCATTGATCGACGGTTAATCCTTCCAGAGCTTTTGACACAAGAAGAACGGCAATGGCTCAATGATTACCATGCGCGCGTTTATCAGATGAATGCACCTTACTTAAATGAAGAAGATAAAAAATGGGCAAAAGAAGCAACAATGCCCCTTTAAATCAAGCAACCTATAACTTTTACCCTTTCTACAAAAACAGCACCGTCTTTTTTAGAGAAAAATATGTACTTGCGTCAGGAAATACAAAAAATATTTCTACAAGATACTTCACGTTTTTTCTGATATGTCAAACACTGACCTAGGTGAAGCAGAGTGAGATACGCCTGCACGTGATAATGCTTATTTTGGGTATTACCATCTAGACACTACCATATCCCTAGTTTCTTTATATGGAAACTCTCGTTATATTTTGTAATCCTTCGCATCGTATTTCTAAAACACCTATTATAACCAGCTTATTACGCTGTTTGGATTCAAAAATTCTGCATATTTATTCGAATAAATTTTACCTTTTTGTTTGCTTCACAATGATAATTTATATTATTTTAATTCTTGAATCATTTTCAATAGTTGTAATTCATTATAATACATATTGCTACAATAAAATAGAATCTGCTATGAAATAAAATTAAGTTAGAATTAAAAGAAGGAGCATACTGATAACATCAGCGTTAAAGTTTTTTATTTATTTGCATAGTTAACAGTAAAATATTATTTTCTAGACTATTACTTACTGTTGAAAAAAAGTTACCCACAATATAGATAGTTTCCAACTACACAGTATAAAAACAACATATATGGAGGCATGTGTTTTGACCTGAATGTGTTATTCAGCTAAAAATTAACAACAATAACAGAGGATATGAAAAACTAGATAACACAAAAACAGTCACGTAAATAAAGAAGATTCAAACTCTCTACAGAGTTTTACAAATGCTCTGAAAAATACACAATAAAACGTGTGTCTTATAGCTTGTTAGTTAACAAAATCTTAAGCACAGATCTTAGTAATCTATATCCTTTCCTTATCCAGTATTTTAGAAATAAAGTGACTATCCTAATGCGTATAATTTTATTTTGTTCCGTAATATTATTATTTGGATGCTATATTGGGCCTTCTGTATTGAAGGAAATTACTAAATTTAAGCGAATTCCTATTGCTTTATTTTCTGAAAATCAAGTCATTACTCCAAATCAATACGATAAATTATACGAAGAGTACGTAAAGACACAATATCCTGATAATATATACGAAGAGCGCCTAGAAATTGCAAAAAAATATCTGGATAATAAGAGTTATGGTGTATATCATGTTCTAAGCCCTGGGATGGTAGTACTAATTCCTGAAAATATAAATCTTATCCATGCGAAAGTTGTTTGGTGTGCATGCCTTGTGGACTTATTACAGGGAGAGTACAATAAAAAATTTCCAGCATTATCCCTACCTACCTACATACATAAGCTACGTTCTCAATATAATTGGAAAGAAAACGATTTCATTTGGGCAAAAAATTTGGTCATGAACTCGACAGATCCAATGTTTAGATACGCACGAATGATATTTAATTCTGAAATATTCTCAATCCAAATACTAGCTCTAATAAACGAAATTTCCTATGCTGAGAAATTTGAGAGAGATGAAGGAAGTCAGGAAAAAAATTATGCTGCTAGACGCATTAGCGAATATCCGAAATTTTGTAATGAAATTGGACAAGTGTACCATCTAATAATGCCTGATAAGTATAGGTACCAGTAATCTTTTATAAATTCAACATAATAAACAACTCGCATTTATATCCCTTATTCATTTATAGCGGAATGTTTTATTATATTTTGTAATCTTCCGCGTTACATTTCTATTACGGCATTTTGGATTAAATTCTACATATTTGTTCAAAAATTTTACCTTTCTTCACAGTAATAATTTATATCTTTTACTAATAATAACCTTGCATATTCTTCATCATAATAGTTTAAGTTTAATATTTAAGTTCAACGTTAATTATTTTAATAACTTAATAAATATCAAAGTATATGGCGCTCTATTTTTGCAAAAAACAGCTCCTATTATCCCCTTTTTGATTTCATCCCCCCAAAAAATGTAAGAAAGATAATCATATCAACAGTATACGATCTTCTGGGAAACACCCTTTAAATATTATGTTTCTCAATCAGCTGTAGCCAAACCTCTTCATCGATAACCTCAACACCTAATTCTTCAGCTTTAGCCAATTTGGAGCCCGCTCCAGGTCCTGCAACAAGAAGATCTGTTTTTTTAGAAAGTGAACCAGATGTTTTAGCCCCTAATCGCTCTGCCAATGCTTTTGCTTCATCGCGTGACATATGCGACAAAGTTCCTGTAAAAACAATGATCTTCTCCGCTATTGGTGAAGAATCTGCTATGATAGGCTCTTCATCAAGAGGTGTTACTTCTTCAAGCAAAACAGATAAAATCTCACGGTTATGCGCTTCTTGATAAAAATCAACAATTGCGCTCCCTACCTGTGGTCCAATTCCTTCGATATTGGTAAGCTCCATCCAAGCCTCATTTCCTTCTTCATTTTTCTTATCACATGGCATAAGTGCTTCCATAGCCGCGGTCTCAAAAGCTGTATAATTTTTATAAGCACGTGCAAGGCGGCGTGCATTCACTTCGCCAACATGACGAATCCCTAATGCAAACAAAAAACGGCTCAAAGGAATTTCTCGGCGCGCATTAATGGCATCATACAATTTCCGCACTGAAACAGTACCAAAACCTTCCATATTTTCCAAACGTATCAAAGATTTTTCTTGGCGCCGTTGTAACGTAAAAATATCGGCTGGTGTATGAATACAAAGCGCTTCATCTTGAACATGGAAAAAGAACTCCACTTGTTTTTTACCCAAGCCCTCAATATCAAAAGCATTGCGTGAAACAAAATGACGAATACGTTCAATCGCTTGTGCCGGACAAATAAGCCCCCCTGTACAGCGACGCACGGCTTCTCCCACTTCACGAACAGCATGACTCCCACAAGCTGGGCACAAATGAGGAAAAATAAAAACAGCAGCATCTTTCGGGCGTTTTTCAATGATAACATCAATAACTTGAGGGATCACATCACCAGCACGTTGTACAATCACGCTATCGCCTACACGGATATCACGTCCTTCACGAATGGGCTCTCCTTTATGACCAATTCCCTTAATATAATCCTCATTATGCAAACTAGCATTGGTCACCACCACTCCACCAACAGTAATAGGCGTAAGACGTGCAACAGGTGTCAAAGCTCCCGTGCGACCAACTTGAATGTCAATATCTTCCAAAAGCGCTATCGCTTTTTCTGCTGGAAATTTATGGGCGATAGCCCAACGCGGCGAACGAGAAACAAACCCCAAACGCTTTTGGAGCATCAAATCATTAACCTTATAAACAATGCCATCAATATCATAGCTTAAAGAATGACGGCATTCTTCGATATCGTGATAATACGAAATAATTTCTTTTACTGTCTTAAAGACTTTTGTTAATGGATTGATAACAAAGCCATATTCTTTTAGCTTTTTCATCATCTCCATTTGACTTTCTGCCAATATTTCACTCACCTCACCACAAGCATAAGCAAAAAATTGAAGTTTTCTGCTAGCGGTTATCCGTGAATCAAGCTGACGGAGTGAACCAGCCGCCGCATTTCGAGGATTGGCAAAAGTTAACTTTCCCTTCTCTTGTTGGCTGATATTCAGTGCTTGGAAATCTTCCCGCCCCATATAAACTTCACCGCGAACCTCAATGATATCAGGAAAATCACTTTGTAAAACTTGTGGAATATCAGCAATTGTTCGGGCATTTGCCGTCACATTTTCACCGACAGTTCCATCCCCACGCGTTGCCGCACGCACAAGCCGCCCCTTTTCGTAGCGTAAAGACAAAGATAAACCATCAATTTTTGGCTCCGCTGTTATTTCCAACACTTGTGTTTCTGGAAGCCGTAAAAAACGACGAATACGCTCAACAAATTCACTAACATCTTCAGAGCTAAACGCATTATCAAGTGAAAGCATAGGCTGTGCATGAACAGATTTTTCAAACTTTTCAGAAATTGGTGCCCCAATTTTATGTGAAGGAGAATCAATACGTATAAGCTCTGGAAAAAGAGCTTCAATTTCTGCATTACGGCGGCGCAAAGCATCATATTCTGCATCAGAAATTTCAGGCTGATCATCACGATTATAAAGCACATCATGACGTGCAATTTCTTTTGCCAACCACTCTAATTCACGTTCTGCTTCAACAGCTGTGAGATTTTTATCTGCATCTTTGTTCATAAAATCTATTCCAAATTACAAGCACTGCCACAAGGATTTCCACACGCATCCTCATCAAGTGAATCTCAATAAATACAAGCTTTCCAGTATTTTTATCGCTGACTAATTACCTTTATGCTAGAAGCTTTTGAGCCGCTGCACGCGCTTCTTCAGTAATCTGTTCTCCAGCCAACATACGGGCAATTTCTTCTGCACGCTCATGCTCTTCCATTTTATGAATCGCAGTAACAAAGCGTCCTTTATCATGACTCTCAATTTTTGAAATAAGAAAATGACCATGCGCTTTCGATGCAACCTGTGGAGCATGCGTAATAGCGAAAACTTGGACATGTTCTGATAAGCATTGCAACCGTTGCCCAATAGCCGCTGCAACAGCCCCCCCAACGCCTGTATCAATTTCATCAAAAATCAGCGTCGGTGCTGATCCTCGATCAGATAAAACAACTTTTAATGCCAGCAAAAAACGAGATAATTCACCGCCAGAAGCCACACTAAGCATGGGACCGGCCCGTGTGCCAGGATTTGTTCGTACCCAATATTCAACACGATCACATCCCTCTGCACTCCGCTTTTCCATATCACTTTGCATTTCAACAATAAATTCAGCCCTCTCTAATTTCAATGCCGGTAGCTCAGTCATCACGCTTTCAGACAAGTTCTTTGCAACCTCTTGACGTTTTATTGACAACGCTTGCGCTAACATATCATATTTTTTTTGTGCTTGTCTTGCCTCATCTTCAAAGCGTGTCAATATAGTCTGAGCCTCTTCAAAATCAGCGAGTTCTGCATCCATTTTATCGCGTAACTGAATCAATTCATCCGCTGAAACTTGATATTTACGAGCAAAACCCCGAAGAGAAAAAAGACGCTCTTCTATCCGTTCCAATTCATCAGGTTCAAAATCTAATGCTCGTATTGCCGTCTCAATACCTTCTTGTGCTGTTGCAAGTGCATGCAATGCCTCATCAATAGATTTCACCACTGGTACAATAAGTTCTTGCGCCTCAGGAATTTTCCGCTCCAAACGCCTCACCAAATTAGAAAGTACTGGGATTGGTGATTTTTGACCCGTTAAAAGATCATCCGCTTCTTTAATATCTGTCGCTATTTTTTCTAATTTAAGCATATCAGCACGACGAAGAGAAAGAGCTTCCTCTTCACCAACTTTAAAATCAAGCTTTTCAAGCTCTTCTACACACGCACGAAGATAATCAACCTCACGTACGGCACTCTCTACTTTAAGACGCTGCCGTTGCAAACGCTCCTCAAATTCACGCCATGAGTGATAACACTGACGCAAATTTTCCACTTCATCTTCAAGACCACCAAAGGCATCTAATAATTGGCGATGTGTAGCAACATCAACAAGCGCACGATCATCATGTTGTCCATGGATTTCAACCAGCAAACGGCCAACACTCCGCATCAATGCAACACTAGAAACCTGATCATTGATAAAAACACGGCTACGTCCATCACTTGATTGCACACGTCGTAAAATAATATCACCCTCATCATCAAGACCATTCTCACGAATAAGTTGACGTGCAGGATGTGAAACAGACACATCAAAAACAGCTGTGACCTGCCCGCGGTCAGCACCATGACGCACAAGCGAAGCATCACCCCGCCCCCCTAGAGCAAGTGATAAAGCATCAAGGAGAATAGACTTCCCCGCACCTGTTTCTCCAGTTAAAACCGTCAACCCCGCCGTAAAATGAATATCAAGCGTTTCGATCAAAACAATATTATGAATCGAAAGCTGTACCAACATAGAGAATCAACGTACCCTCTTCTTATCACCACCTAAAGCATTTGAGATCCAAGAAGATTTATGCTCACGTGGCGATATTTTATTCTTCTGCAAGAGATTATAAGAAAATTTATACCACTCACTTTTGGGATAATTACGTCCTAAAATAGCTGCTGCCGTCTGTGCTTCCGCCGTTAAGCCGAGAGCAAGATTAACCTCAGTCAAGCGGAAAAGCGCTTCTTCAATTTGATTTGTATCAGAATACTCTTCAACCACGGTACGAAACCGTCTACTTGCCGCAAGGTAACGCCGCCCCTCTTCATAATAACGGCCAATCTGCATTTCTTTACCAGCCAGCTGTTCGCGACCAAAACGGATTTTATCCTTAGCATCCTTGACATACTCAGAATTAGGATAACGCTCTATAAGAAGCTGCATAGCAGCAATAGCACGTTTCGTATCACGTTGATCACGTGTAACATCAGGAATCCGACGGAAAGAAGAAAGACCAATAATATAATACGCATAAGCCGAGTCAGTCGACCCTGGATAAAGAGTAATATAGCGTTGAGCCATACTAATTGAATCATCATACTTTCCGAGTCGATAATTAGTAAAAGCACCCATGACCAAAGATTTACGCCCCCAGTCTGTATAAGCGTACTGTTTTTCAATCTTCAAAAACTTCTTCGATGCATCCCCAAGCCGCCCACTTTCAAGGCTAGCAAGCGCCTGATTATAGAGAACATCTGGTGGCTCTATTTTCAAAACATAAGCAGATGGATCAAGGGTTTTTTTCTCTTTAAAGAGACATCCCGCTAACATACAGGTGCTTCCTAAAAGTACCACCCCCAATATCTTGCGTACAATGTTAGATTTTCTATATGTCATATTTCCAATGCACACATGAGATTTTTTCATAGTTTTTCCGGCCTCCAGAGAATATCACCTTGTAGCAAAAACAATTTATTAAAGTTTTTATACCATATCACTTTAAAATCCACATAACCAATTTAGCAGTTTAGGTCAATCATCCCCTTAAAAATCAAATAAACGATAAAAAAATCTTGTCAATTTTCTTTTACTCTTTCTCTAAAAAGCTTTTTTGGTAATATGATTCGTCTGCCAAAACAGCTTTCACCAATTGCGCATTAATTCTATGCCCACTACAATAAGAACGAAATAATCCAATAAAAGGTGCTCCCAGCAAAGCAGTATCACCAATCGCATCAAGCATCTTGTGCCGAACACATTCATTCTCCCAATAAGGACCATCGGGATTTAAAATTTTATCATTAAGGTCGATAACAAGAGAATTTTCCAAAGAAGCACCTCTCGCCTTCCCAGAAAGCCTTAATTCTTCCACGTCTTTGATAAAACCAAAAGTGCGCGCACGTGACAAATCATCCCTAAACCCTCGTGTGGTAAGATCAAAACTGAAATGTTGCTTACCAATAGCAGAAGAAGGAAAAGAGATCGTTATATCAAAACGACGTCCATCGAATGGCAAAAGCTCTGCAACACCATGAGATCCTTCAACTCGCACCGGCTTTTTTATAATGAAATAAGAACGCAACGCATTTTGCTGTACAATACCAACATCTTCAAAAGCTTGGCAATATAGCCACGCTGAACCATCCAAAATAGGAATCTCATTATGTGACACTTCAATAACAAGATTATCCAAATTATAAGCAGCAATTGCTGCCATCAAATGTTCAATTGTTTCAACCCTTACATCTCCATCTCCAAGTACTGTTGATAATTCAGTTTCTCCTGTTTGCGATGCATGAGCTTGAAATATTTTCTCTGTTCCGTCTAATCCACAACGCTTAAAAACAATACCACACCCAACATCCGCTGGACAAACCTTTACCACTGACAAACAGCCACTGTGAACGCCAATCCCCTTAAATGTTACTGCTTTTTTAAGAGTAGACTGATATTTTGGTACTAAATTCATCATAATCATTTTATTAAATTGCTTGTACATCTTTTAACAAAATTTATAAAATTATAAAGAATATTCATAGTAAATAATAAAAAAAAACCGCTTATAATAAGCGGTTTTTTTTAAAACAAAGTATTTTATCCAAAAAACAGCAATATATTTTACTGTATAATTTTTGACTGATCATTAAAGAAATAATAATTTTTCTTACTTTATCTCACTTTTCATCAATTAATTTGCCTGACGACGTAAAAATGCTGGTATTTCCAACTGATCTTCTTCACTTATAAAAGTACGTTGATCTTGTGGTACCTGAGGGTGCAGCTCACCAGAACGACGTGGAACATACACAGAAGCATCTTGAGAAAGCGCCTGAGAATTTTTATTGTAAACATGAGACTCTTTCTGCTGAGATGATCTAACAGCAGGCTCCAGCCTCGCTTCTGGCTCAGCTTCTTCACGATGTGTCAAGCTCTGTTTCAAACGCTGCCAAAGATTACGAGGACCTTGATCAGTCACAAATGTTCTTTGACTTTGTCCATGAGCAACAGGAGGAAAATCCTTTAACTCAGGCATACGCATTGGAGCGCGCGCTTGCATTTGTTGCATTTGTTTTGGTTGCACTGGCTTTTCTTTTTGCTTCACAACCCCTGTCATCTCATCAAGAACATGTGCTGTTGCCTCCATACTCACAGGAGCCGTCATCGCCTGTTGAGAACCACGGCTTACTTGCATACGAGGCACATTGGATCTCTGTTCCTGAACAGCATTTGAACCATACGCAACAGCATTCGTGGCACTTCGTGTCGTCATTGCTTCTGCAGGTTGTGCAAAAATTTGACTTTTGGGACGGAACTGTTCTCCGGTTGATTTACCCTTCTCTATTTCAAGTGATTCGATTACTTCTACCATTGACTCAGAACGCAGAGGCGATGACTGAACATGAAAAGAACTGTGTGACGTTCCAGGATCGCTCTTGCGTATTGAAGAAGCAGGTCTTTGAATCTGAGGATGAGAGGACTGAACAACATCACTAACTTCACGATCAATACCGGTGGCAACCACAGAAACACGAATAACACCTTCCAATGACTCATCATCAATAGCGCCAAAGATCACATTCGCATCAGCATCCACTTCTTCACGAATACGATTAGCAGCTTCATCAACCTCAAAGAGAGTCATATCACGACCACCTGTAATAGAAATCAGTAAACCACGCGCCCCACGCATAGAGGTATCATCCAACAGTGGGTTTGCAATAGCAGCTTCAGCCGCAGCCAAAGCACGCCCATCACCAGATGCCTCACCCGTTCCCATCATGGCTCGCCCCATTTCGTGCATAACAGAACGAACATCAGCAAAATCAAGGTTAATTAAACCCTCTTTAATCATCAAATCCGTAATGGAAGCAACACCAGAATAAAGCACTTGGTCAGCCATAGCAAAAGCATCAGCAAACGTTGTCTTATCATTTGCAATACGGAAAAGATTTTGATTGGGTATAACAATCAATGTATCGACAGACTTTTGTAATTCTTCAATACCAGCCTCTGCCGTTTTCATACGACGTGCGCCTTCAAACTGAAACGGCTTTGTCACAACACCAACAGTCAAAATACCTTTTTCACGCGCTGCGCGAGCAACAACGGGAGCAGCTCCTGTTCCAGTTCCTCCCCCCATACCAGCAGTAATGAAAACCATATGAGAGTCTGCAAGATGATCAATAATTTCATCAATACATTCCTCTGCTGCCGCTTGTCCAACTTCCGGCAAAGCCCCAGCACCCAAACCTTCTGTCACAGCTGCCCCAAGTTGGATAACACGTTCAGCCTTTGACATAGCCAAAGCCTGTGCATCCGTATTTGCAACAACAAAGTCAACTCCCTGAAGACCAGCATTTATCATATTATTCACGGCATTCCCGCCACCACCTCCAACACCAAAAACGGTAATGCGTGGCTTCAATTCCGCGATATCTGGCCGATGCAGATTAATCGTCATTTTCTTTTCCTTCTCATAAGACACCGCAAGCCAAAGCGATGAAATTTATCCAACTAGACTTAACTAAAAACTCTCACGCAACCACTCACCAACACGCTGAAAATACCCACGCGTGCCCATCGATAAATGATTTCCTGCCGCCTGCATTGTTTTTTCTTCAAAACCCACCAATTGCGGATAAATTAACAACCCAACAGCAGATGTAAACGCCGCCCCTTTTGCAAGAGAAGGAAGCCTCGAAATACCTAAAGGCCGCCCGATACGAACATTTCTTCCTAATATAGTACGTGCCATTTCTGGCAATCCTGTTAACTGGCTTGCTCCCCCCGTCAAAATAACACGTTTACCAATGATGTGACCAAAACCAGAACGATTTAAACAATCACGGACCATTTCTAAAATTTCTTCAACACGCGCACGAATGATACGCCCAAGAACCGCGCGAGGATATTGAGTTTCCCGCTGTTCACTCCCAATTTCTGCTACATTAATCATTTGCCGCTCATCAGCACTTGTTAAAAGTGCTGAACCATAAACAACTTTTAAACGTTCCGCCTCTGTTAAAGACATAGAAAATCCGCGCGCAACATCAAGAGTGACATGATGCCCCCCAACAGCAAGAGCATCCGCATGAATAAATTTTCCTTCAAAAAACACTGAAAATGTTGTTGTTCCACCACCAAAATCAATACATGCAGCCCCTAAATGCGCCTCATCATTCATCAAGACAGCAAGACCACTTGCAAAGGGAGTAGCAACCATTGCTTCAACACTCAAATGTGCACGATTAATACAAGTTTCTAAATTACGCAAAGAGGCTGTTTCTGCTGTTACCACATGCACGTCGACACCAAATGTTTCCCCTGCCATGCCAATAGGATCAAAAATTCCTTTATCTCCATCCAATACATAAGAAACTGGAACTGAGTGCATAACATGACGTTCAGCATCAAAGGCTTTACGCGAAACATCTGAAAAGGCCATACGCATATCACGCTTGGTGACTTCACGACCATTCAAATGGACCTTTCCATTAATCAAAGCACTTTGTAATCGACTTGAGGAAAAATTCACAATCACTGAATCCACCACCAAACCCGCCATTTTTTCTGCCGCATCAACAGCCAATCTTATTGATTGTTCTGCTGCAAACATATCCATGACAACACCGGATTTAATACCACGTGAACGCTGCACTCCAAAGCCTAGAATTTCCGTAGAATGTGTACGACCATGTAAATAGTGTGCATGCTTCAAAGGACGCAAACAAGCAATAAGACAAACAATCTTACTTGAACCGACATCAAGTACCGTTAAAAAACGTGTTTTACGCCCCTTCAAATGATGTGATCTGAGTAGCATCATAGGCTTCCTGCCTTTCGCGCTTTTAAAATACGTTCTTCTTCTGCTACAGTAGCATGATAACGCTCCAACGTTTCATCTGATAAAGAAACAGTAATTCGATCAGCAAGACGTAAATCAACACTGAGAATATCGCGAGACAAAAGATCTTGCATTGTACCGGACGAAAAAAGAGAAGAAAGCCTTTCAAGAGCACCATTTTCAGGCAACATAACGCGCATTCCATTATTCAAAACAAGATCCCAACGTCGATCACCTACCCGCACAAAAGCACGAATACGATCATATACTTCCGGATAGACTGACAGCGCTTGAATAAACACTTTAGCAGCATTTTGTGCCCCCTGCCCAACCACAAGAGGTAAATCCCGAACAATTTCCCCTTTAAAAGGCACAATGACACGACCTGTATTATCAACAATATCCATTATGCCATCATGTTGCCAAATGGCATAAGGTTCACGCTCCACGATGGAAATGCGCATTTTATTAGGATAAATTTTCTGAACATTAGCCGATTGCACCCAAGCCTGTTTTTCCAAAAGAGAACGCGCTCTTTCAACATCAAAAGTGAATATAGAAGGCGCAACATCAAGTTTTAAAATTTTAAAAATATCCTGCTTTGCCAAGCGCTTATTACCGCTTATATCAACATGAGTGACCACAAAACTACTATCCAATATGATCGTGTTTACGATCACAGCCATCTGACCACTTGATGAAAGTCCATAAAAAGCCGTAACAAAGAAAAACCATACAACAGCAAAAGAGCCAAAATGGCGTGGAATATGAATATTAACAAAAACAAACTCAAACATAAACCGAAGAAAACGACGATAAAGACGTGGCAAAGCCGGCACTGAAAGCACCTCCATCGGAACATTTGTTTTACTAACATTCAACGCATACATGATGCGTCCTCCACCATCCATTGAACAATATCGCCGTAAGTACGGCCGCTCGCTTTTGCAATATCAGGAAGAAGAGACGTCGATGTCATACCGGGTTGCGTATTAATTTCAAGCCAAATCAACTCTCCCGTTTTTTCATCAAAACGAAAATCAGAACGGCTAACACCTCGACACCCTATCGCCTGATGGGCTGCTAAAGACATTCTTTGCACACTTTGGTAAATATTTAGTGAAAGTTGTGCAGGACAAATGTGAAGAGAACCACCCGTTTTATATTTTGAGTCATAATCGTAGAATGGAAAGTTTTTATCGGGAAGAATTTCACACACATCCAGCACTTCATTCCCCAAAACAGCACAAGTCAATTCACGACCAGGAATATATTTTTCAATCATCACCTCATCGGCATATCCCCACTCAGCTCCCCCAATATTATGCGGCGGTACAGCTTCATTTCCTTGGACAATGACAACACCAAAACTTGATCCTTCACACACAGGTTTAATTACATAAGGAGGCTCCATGGGATGCGTTCGGCCCAAAGCAAAGCGGCTCATGATACGAGAAGGAGCAACACAAACCCCAACATTTGCAACGATAATTTTTGCACGTCCCTTATCCATTGCCAAAGCAGATGCCATCACGCCAGAATGAGTATAAGGAATTTTTAAATATTCAAGAATCCCCTGAATCCGGCCATCTTCACCAAATGGACCATGCAATGCATTGAAGGCAATATCGGGCTGCAACTGTTCAAGAACAGAAGCAATACGAGCATCAACATCCACGCGGCTCACGCGATACCCCTGTACCTCTAGAACATCAGCACAAGCCGCCCCTGAAGATAAACTTACAGACCGCTCAGAAGAAAAACCTCCCATTAACACAGCTATATGTTTATCTTTCATAATAAATCACCCTCTTTCGCATACTATATGTAGTCTATATAGAATACATCAGCACCATATACAGGAAAAACAAAGTTTATCCTTGCGAATCAATAACCTAGCATTTTGCATAATGAATCAGACTCAAAAGCCTGATGCAAGAGATTCTTTGTTAATTTATTGATTCTTAATAGAAATTTTTTATTATCTCTTTGAAATGACTCAATTTTTTATTTTCACTTTTTTAGTGAACAATAAATCAATGAAATGGATCAAAAGGAGAAACACTTCGACCACGCTCAAATTGACCAATACGCTCTATTTCCCATTGTAAAAGGTGGGCTGAATTTGCAAAAACACGTGCACGCACTGTTTCTCCCAATGCTTCAAGATCATATCCTGTTGCTTGCCCTGTATTAATCATAAAATTACAGTGCATTTCACTCATTTGAGCGCCACCAATCCGTAAACCACGACACCCTGCTTCATCAATCACGCGCCACGCAGATCCATTCCCAGGATTTTTGAAAGTTGACCCCCCTGTTTTTTCACGAATAGGTTGCACTGTTTCTCTGTGGAGGGCAACTTCATCCATAGCAGCACGAATATCATCTTTATTGCCGAGTTTTCCTTCCAATAAAGCAGCCGTAAAAATAAAATCTTTAGGAACATCACAATGGCGATAGGAATAATGCATATCTTTCACACTCAAGATATGACGTTGCCCTTTACGATCCAGCGCATAGACCTCGACAACACGCGCTGCGGTTTCAACACCATTCGCACCAGCGTTCATTTTGAGAGCTCCTCCAAGACCTCCAGGAATACCATGATAAAAATGAAAACCTGCAATCTCAGCTTCTAAAGCGGCAGCAGCTAAATGTTTATCCGCCGCACCAGCACCAACTAAAAAGCCTTTTGGAGAAACCTGCTTCACTTGCCCAAAACTTTTTGGCGAAAGACGAATCACAACACCAGGAACCCCCCCATCACGCACCAGAAGATTAGAACCGATACCGACAATTGTTACAGGAACAAATTCAGGCAAATTTTGAAGAAAGAGAGCCAAATCTTCTTCATCAACAGGCTGATAAAAAAGCTCTGCCAATCCGCCCGTGCGAAACCACGTTACCTTACGCATCTCAACATTAGGTGTAAGTTTTCCTCTCACGCCACCCAACAATGGTTGCAATTGCGCCAATAGCGCCTCACCATCAATGTGCTGAAAATTTATCATGACCATCCAATACCGCTAACTGATGAGGCAACGCACAAGCCCATTGTGTGATATTGCCAGCACCAAGAAAAACAACATAATCCTCTGCCTGAGCAAATTTTGAGACAAGAGACACAACATCTTCCAAACCATGTATCAAGCGCACATCACGATGACCCGCCATTTTAATATGCTCTACCAATTCTTGAGAACCAAATCCTACAATAGGCTCTTCACCAGCCGCATAAACGGGCGTAATCAACACTGTATCTGCATCATTAAAACAAGCAGCAAAATCATCAAATAAATGATACAACCGTGAATACCGATGGGGTTGTGCAATCGCAATAACACGCCCTTTTGCACTCTCACGTGCAGCACGCAAAACAGCCTTTATTTCGACAGGATGATGTCCATAATCATCAAATATTTCAATGCCACGCCAACTTCCTGTTCGCGTAAAACGCCGTTTTACTCCGCCAAATTCTGCTAAGCCCCTTTTTATAGCTTCATTTGAAATGCCAAGTTCATGCGCAATAGCAATCGCCGCCGTTGCATTGGCAACATTATGCTGCCCTGCCATAGGCAAAAGCATATTTTTCAACTCAATCTTTCTTCCTGTTTTGCGTGAGCGAACAAGAACATCAAAATGCGTTTTTTGACCATCCATCGAAAGATTAAGAAAACGAACATCTGCTTGTGGATTTGCACCATAAGTGATCACCCAACGATCATCAATACGGCCCGCCAATGACTGAACCTCTGGATGATCAAGGCACAAAACAGCAAAACCATAAAAGGGAACATTTTCTACGAATTGCCGAAAAGCCTCACGCACAGCATCAAAACTTCCATAATGATCCAAATGCTCAGCGTCAATATTAGTAATAACAGCAATATCAGCAGGCAGCTTTAAAAATGTACCATCACTTTCATCAGCTTCAACAATCATCCAATCGCCATCTCCTGTACGAGAATTCGTACCATAAGCATTAATAATACCGCCATTAATCACCACTGGATCAAAATGACCAGCATCAAGAAGGGCTGCAACCATTGATGTGGTTGTTGTTTTACCATGTGTACCGCCCACCGCAATTGCACGCCGAAACCGCATCAGCTCCGCCAGCATTTCTGCACGTCTAACAAGCGGTAAATGTCTTTCCTTTGCAGCAATATACTCAGGATTTGTTTTTTTAACGGCAGTAGAAAAAACAACAACCTCTGCATTCCCTAAGTTTTCAGCACAATGACCTATATGAACGTTAATTCCCTTTTTCCGCAAACGTTCAACATTTGCACTTTCAACTTGATCTGACCCTTGAACTTTATAGCCAAGATTATAAAAAACCTCCGCAATTCCACTCATACCGATCCCCCCGATTCCGATAAAATGGATAACGCCTATATCAAGTGGCATTTTCATTAAAAAGCTCCTCTTTTATATCTGACAACAATCGCCCTGCAATTAAGGATTCAGCCATATCAGCAAGGCAACGGGTTGCATGAGGTTGCCCAACTTTTTTTGCAGCAAGCGCTTGTTTTTCCAATAAATGGGGTGCACAACAAGCGTGCATTAAAAGAGAAAAAAGCTTTTGTGCATTCAAATCTTTTTCTGATACAATTTGCGCACCACCTACACGAGCAAGCAGAGCTGCATTGGCAGCCTGATCATGATCTAAAGCATGGGGATAGGGAACAAGCAAAGCAGGTCTACCAATCACCGCTATCTCACAAACGGACGAAGCCCCAGCGCGCGACAAAATAAAATGAGCATGTGCCATACGTTCAGCCATATCATCAAAAAAAGGAGCAACCTCTGCTTGTACGCCCATATCACGGTAGATTTTGATCAACCCTCCTGCTTCACCGCGGACTTGCTGTACAATTCGTAAACGTTTACGGTTCTTATCATCGAATAAAGCAATCGCTTCTGGAACAATATGTGAAAAAGCAGAAGCCCCTTGGCTACCTCCAAAAATCAAAAAATTAAATGGCTTTTCCCCCTCTGAAGAATGATAAGGGATTTTGGCCGCCTTCAACACAGCCTCACGGACAGGATTCCCCGTCAAAAGTATTTTATGAGCATAAGCGCCATTTGGCGACAACAAACCACCAGCGATTGCACGCACAAAAATTGCCAACACCCGATTGGCACGCCCCATAACAGCATTTTGTTCATGAATAAATGTCACACGCCTCGTTAAAGCCGCAATAAAAAGAGGAGGAAAGCTCGGATACCCCCCAAATCCTCCAACAAGAACAGGACGTAATTTATAAAACAACGCCAACGATTGCCCCATTCCCCTTAGCAAAGACCAAAACGTCTTTATCAGAGCAAAAGGATGACGTCGTATAAACGTTGCCGATGAAACGATATGAATATGCTCTTCATCAAAGCACCGAACAAAAGGTCGTGCTCTTTCATCTGTTATTAAATGAACATCATATCCACGCTTCCTTAATTCAACAGAAAGGGCTTCAGCAGGAAAAAGATGTCCACCTGTACCACCAGCCACCAAAACAATAACTTTTTTATCATTCATAAGGGGTATCCAAGACAGAAGAGGAAGAAAAAGCTGAAAGGCGTGCTTCTGGCCAACGACGTGTTAAACTAAGCAAAATGCCCATTGAAAACGCAATCGCCACCATCGAAGAACCACCGTAAGAAATAAAAGGCAATGTCATGCCTTTTGGAGGAATTAAGTGAAGATTAACGGCCATATTAATAGCTGATTGAAAGCCAATCATCATTGCTATGCCAGTAATACCAAGACGTATAAAGGAATCACGTGTATTCATGGCTATATACAATGAACGCATAACGATAAAGCCAAACAGCATCATAATTAATAAACAAAGAATAATACCATATTCTTCAGCAGCAACGGAAAATACAAAATCTGTATGGCTATCAGGAATGATACGTTTTACTGTTCCCTCCCCAGGACCTTGCCCAAACCAACCACCATTCAAAATAGCCTCACGTCCTACATCCACTTGAAAAGTATCTCCTTCACCTGTCAAAAAACCATTGATCCGCTCGCGCACATGATGCAGAAAAAAATAAGCTAAAATAATTCCTACAACGCCTAAAATGAGAAAGAGAAAAATAATAGTAAGAGGTACACCAGCAATAAAAAACAGCCCCCCCCATGTTGCACTTATTAAAACTGTTTGTCCAATATCAGGCTGCAAAACCAGAAGCACACAACAAATGCCATAAAGTACAATCGCTAACGTATAACCTAGAATTCCCCTCTTGCGTATCTGTTCCGAAAAAAGCCAAGCGGACATAACCACAAAAGCTGGCTTCATAAACTCTGAAGCCTGTACAGAAAAACCAAATAGCTGAATCCATCGCCGTGCTCCCTTTAACTCTGGACCAAAAAATAAGGTTGCAACCATAAGAGCAAGCGTTACAATGAGCAAAAGAGCACATAAACGACGAATATTAGAAAGCGAAAAAAAAGAAATGGTAACCATCGTAAAAAATGCTAAAATGCTGAAAATAATATGCCACCGAACAAAATAAAAACTATCAGCAATTCCGATTTTTTTTGTAATAATGGGGCTGGCAGCAAAAGACAGCATAATGCCAATTCCCATTAAAATTAAACAAGCTGCAAAGATAGAGCGATCAATCGTCCACCACCAATTAGCAATTGGATCTCTATCTGCACGCGTCACCATGATATACACACCTTATCCATTTTATAAATTGTCTCAAAGTGATATGAGTTCCCAGCCTGTTTAACAAACACTTTAAAAACTAAATTACACAAAAAAAGATTCTGGAGTCTTAACGCAAAAATATTTTTTATAATTGATGCTTTTTTTATTGTAACTGCATCACAAAAGAGACAAATGCTTCGCCTCGCATTTCATAATTTTTAAATTGGTCATAACTTGCACAAGCAGGTGACAAAAGAACCGTCACCTCTTTTGCCTTACAGCCTATTGCGTCAACAGCTGCTTCACGCACCGCATTTTTCAAAGTTAAGCTCATAGAAAAGGGAAAAGAAGATCCAATAGTGCGAGCAAATTCTTCCGCCGCGCTCCCAATCAAATAGGCTTTACGAATTTTAGGAAAAAATTCTCTAAGAGACTCTATTCCTCCCTTTTTTGCCTGTCCCCCAACAATCCAAAAAATATCATTAAAGGTGGAAAGCGCAGGAGCTGTTGCATCTGCATTAGTCGCCTTGCTGTCATTGATAAACAAAACCGCCCCCATTTTACGCACCTGTTGCATACGATGATCCAACCCTTTATAACTTGCTAAATGCTTGTCCATAGAAGGATCGGTTATTTTTAAAGCCTGCAACGTTGCTAATGCCATAAGGGCATTTTGCGCATTATGCCTCCCACGTAACACCGCCATAGGAGCAAGATCTGCAAGCATATGACGCTGTCCTTGACGAACAGAAAAGAGCTTGGTCCCATCTGCATAAAAACCATTTTCAACAAAATGATCCTTGGAAATTGCCTCAATTTGCTTCCCCTCATGAAGTAACTGTTGATATAAAACCCGGCAAGCTGCATCATCAACTGAAATAAAAGCCTGAGAAGCCTGAGCAATCAGATGCCTTTTGGTTTGCACATAACAGGCAAAACTTCCATGTCGATCAATATGATCAGGTGTGAGATTTAATAAAAGTCCAATGGTCGGCTGAAGAGAGGGAGTAAGATCAATTTGAAATGATGAACATTCAATCACATAGATACGTTTTTTAACAAAGGGCTTAAGCGTCAATATTGCCTTTCCAATATTTCCCCCCATCTGCACATCATAGCCCATTTTTTCCAACAAATGCGCAAGTAAAGATGTTGTGGTTGACTTCCCATTCGTCCCCGTAATCGCAATGAAAGGAACGTCTTTGTCACAAAAACCATAATGCTGTAAAAATTGATGGCGCGCCCGAACAAATAATTCAATATCACCGATAATTTCTATATTTTTTTTTCGTGCTTTTTCAACAACCCAATGGGGTTGAGGATAACTTAAAGGAACTCCAGGAGCTACAATCAATGCAACAAATTCTGACCAATCTTCATAACGGAGATCTCGTGTTGGAATATTGTGCCGAAAAGCCATTTGCACGCTTGAAGGACTATCATCCCACGCCACCACTTCTGCACCACCACACATCAATGCTTGTGCCGTTGCTAGTCCAGACTGTCCCAATCCAAACAGAGCAACTTTTTGACCTTTATAACACGCAACAGAAATCACATTCTCACCGCAATTTAAGTGTTGAAAGACCTATGAGAGCGAGAACAATCGAAATAATCCAAAAGCGTATCACGACTTGGCTTTCAGTCCAGCCTTTTTTCTCAAAATGGTGATGTATCGGTGCCATAAGAAACACGCGTTTTCTTGTTAATTTGAAATAACCAACCTGAATAACGACCGAAAAAGCTTCCACAACAAAAAGCCCACCAATAAGAACCAAAACAATTTCGTGTTTCGTAGCAACCGCAACAGTCCCTAAGAGTCCTCCAAGAGCCAATGAACCAGTATCTCCCATAAAAATAGCTGCAGGTGGTGCATTAAACCATAAAAAACCAAGCCCTGCCCCAACAACAGCTCCCAATAAAACAGCCAATTCACCTGTACCCGATACATAATGGATTTGGAGATAATCAGCAAAATTCATATTACCAGAAAGATAAGCAATCAGAGCAAAAGATAAAGCTGCAACCATCACAGGAACAATAGCAAGCCCATCGAGTCCATCCGTTAAATTAACCGCATTACCCGTCGCGACAATGACAAACGCAGAAAAAGGAATAAAAAACCAGCCCAAATTGATAAGATAATCTTTTAAAAAAGGCAAAGCGAATCCAGATGAGCCAATTTTCAGAATAACAAAAGCCGCAATTGCGGCAACACAAAACTCTAAGCTTAACCGTGCTTTCCCAGAAAATCCTTTGTCTGTTTGTTTTGTGACCTTAAGATAATCGTCATAAAATCCAATTGCCCCAAAAGAAAGCATAACCAATAGCGATACCCAAAAGTAAATATTCGATAAATTACACCACAAAAATGCCGATACCACAATGCCGGTTAAAATCATCAATCCACCCATTGTAGGTGTTCCAGCCTTTTTAAAATGTGTTTGAGGACCATCAGCACGAATCGGTTGTCCCTTACCCTGCCGCAATTTAAGAGAAGCAATGATGCTAGGTCCAAACAAAAAGACGATAAGTCCCGAAGTAAGCATAGCCGCTATCGTGCGAAAAGTAATATAACGAAATACATTCACACCTGGAAGCCAATCACTAAACGAAGAAAAAAACAGCATCATTGTACAAAAAACCTCTTAAAACTATGAAGAAACCGCTTTATAGCGATCAAGCAATGCAGTCACAATATTTGATGAACAAAGGCTATTGGATGATTTAACCATAAGCAGATCCCCAGAAGAAATTTCTGCTAAAAGAAGCGGTAAAATTTTCTCAATATTTTCAGCATAATGAACCTTAACACCAGTAGACAAATCACTGACTAAAGATTTCATCGCCTCACCAAATAGAAAAACCGGATTAGCACCGGAAAGACGTATTGGTTTTATTAAATCACGATGAAGCTTTTCACTATACTCCCCTAATTCTAGCATATCCCCTAAAATAGCAATTCGCCGCCCCTCTTTCCCTACAGGTCCTGTAGCAAGAAGCTCAAGTGCAGCACGCATAGAAGCAGGATTTGCATTATAGCTTTCATCAATGAGATAAAATTCACCCCCATTTGATAAAGACAATTGATAACGAACACCTCGCCCCTTTTGAGAAGAAAAATGGCGAAAAGAAAGAAAAACAGGCTCTAACTCAACCCCCATAGCATCACAAGCAGCAATAACCCCTAAACTATTTTGCACAATATGGCGTCCTGGAGCACCAATTTGAACCTCCCTATCCCGCCCCCCAATACGCACAATCATAGAAGTACTATCAGTTAGAAGACGTATACCTCGCGCTTGATAATCAGCATCTTTAGTCTCACCAAAGCTTAAGATCTTCTTTACACCGCATTTCTTTGCTTTTTGAACGAGATAAGAAAAAAAATCACTATCCGCATTTAAAATGGCAATTCCTTTTTCATCTAATCCTTCAAAAATTTCAGCTTTTGCCTTTGCTATTTCTTCAAGATCTTTGAAAAAACCCATATGTCCTGCACAAATATGCGTAATGAGAGCAACATGCGGACAAACCAGTTTGACCAGAGGGCGAATTTCATCTCTATGATTCATACCAATTTCAAAGATACCATAATCACTCTCCATAGGCATCCGCGCTAAAGTGAGTGGAACCCCCCAGCAATTGTTTAAAGAAGCGAGATTCGCATGAACATTCCCAGCAGTTGCAAGAGCTTGTTTCAAAGCTTCTTTTGTCGTTGTTTTTCCCACTGATCCTGTTACCGCGATAATCTTAGCTCTTGAACGTTTGCGTGCAGCTTGTGCAAGTTGTTCTAAGGCTTGCAAAACATCAGGAACGACAATGAGTGGAGCCGATATCTTTTTCATATCCCTCAAACGGTGTTCCGCAACGATAAGAACGCCTGCACCTCGTTCATAAGCTTGCGCAGCAAAATCATGACCATCAAGATGATGCCCCTTAATGCAGAAAAAAACATCCCCTTCCGCAAGAGTACGGCTATCAATGGAAACCCCAGAAAAAGTTTCTGGCATGCTTCCCATTACAACACCATTAATTGCAGCAACAAGTGCTTGCTTATCCCATAAAGCTGTCATTTCTTTCGGTCCTCTAAAGCTTCTATCGCTTTCAGACGATCTGAAAAAGGATAAGTTGTCTGCCCTATAATTTGGCCATCCTCATGACCTTTTCCAGCAATGATTAATGTGTCACCAACTTTCAAAAGCTCCACCGCGTAAGAAATAGCCTCACCACGATCTGCTATCTCTATTGCTGTTGGCACCGCCTGTAAAATATCCTTGCGTATTTTTTCTGGCATTTCTGTGCGAGGATTATCATCCGTTACAATAACAATGTCCGCTTTATCCGCCGCAATTTTTCCCATCAAAGGTCTTTTTCCTTGATCACGATCTCCTCCACAACCAAAAACAACGATCAAGCGCCCTTGCGTAAAGGGACGAACAGAAAGCAAAACCTGCTCCAAAGCTTCTGGTTTATGGGCATAATCAATATAAACAAGCGCATTATTTTCTGTCTTTCCCACAAACTCTAATCGCCCAGGTGCCCCCTGCAAAGTTTCAAGCGCAGAAAAAACCTTACGAGGTGAAGCACCCGTTGCAATTGCTAACCCCGCTGCCATAAGCGCATTGGCTACCTGAAAATCTCCAGCTAAAGGCAAAACAAATGTATAAATATTGTTTTCCACACGACACTCAATACACTGTTTTGAGCGTTGATGTTCAACACGATTAATCGTGATAAATTGCCCCTTACGACCAATTGTCAAAACACGGCGACGCGCTTGTGTGACAACATCAATAACCTTTTGTGAATAGACATCATCAGCAAAAATCAAAGCAGGAGCAGATACAGGCAAAAGTGTATCAAATAACCTCATTTTAGCCCGCAAATAATCCTCTACCCCCGTGTGATAATCCATGTGATCTCGCCCTAAATTGGTGAAGGCACCAGCCGTTAAACGGACTCCATCAAGTCGCCCTTGATCAAGCCCATGCGAAGAAGCTTCAAGAGCTGCATGTGTCACACCTTCATGAGAAATTTCATAAAGAAGACGGTGCAAGACGACCGGATCAGGTGTTGTGAGAGAACCATAAACATTCCGTTTAGGAGAAACAACACCAACCGTTCCTATACTCGCAGCACAAAATCCAACATAAGTCCAAATTTGCCGAAGAAAAGAGACAACAGATGTTTTACCACTTGTACCAGTCACAGCAACGACCGTTTCAGGCTGAGAACCGTAAAAACGTGCAGCTGCCAACGCTAAACTATGACGAACATTAGAAACACGTAAAATGGGAACAGATAAATCCTCAAGAACAGCATGACAATCTGTAACGATTGCTCGTGCACCACGCTTTATCGCATCATCTATATAGTGTCTTCCATCACTTTTTTTTCCTTGAACAGCAACAAAAACATAGCCTGGCAAAACTTGTCGAGAATCCGCACTTATTCCTGTTATTTCTATTGAAGAAAGACTTTCATCTTCAACGCATTCTGTAAAAACTGTTCCCAACAACATGATAACGCACCTTTATATTCATTTTACCGTTGTTTAACGAAACTTGAATTGCTCTTTTTACTTAAAAGAGGCTCATATTCTTTTTTAAAATCGGGTTTTACACCAAGAAAACTAGCTGTGCGACGAACAATATTAGCAAGCATTGGTCCAGCATTCATCCCCGCTGTTGCTGAACGCTGTCCCTCAGCAGGCTTTGGTTCATCAATAATTGTTAAAACAACATAAGCAGGATCCTCAATAGGAAAAGCAGCAAGAAAACTATTAAAATTTTTTGTTTTAGAATATTTTCCATTTTCAACTTTTTCAGCTGTTCCTGTCTTACCACCTACACGATAACCTTCAACTTTTGCATTACGTCCAGAACCAATATCACTATTTAATTTATAAAGGTAACGCATATTTTGACTTGTTTTAGCCTGCAAAACCCGTTTTGCATGGTGCAAAGTTTGTTCTTTTGGCCGTTTTAAAAATGTCGGAGCAATTAACCAACCACCATTCATTAAAGCAGCAGCCCCGACAGCTGTTTGCAAGGGTGTTGTTGCCATACCATGCCCAAAAGAAATCGTCATAGAATGGATATCCTTCCAATGATTTGGCACAATAGGGTGGGCAACTTCAGGCAACTCTGTTGTGAGACGATCCAGTAATCCAAGTTTTTGCAAAAAACCACGATGTTTATCAATCCCTATCGCCAACGCCTCTTTAGCAGAACCAATATTAGAAGAATAAATAAAAACCTCCCATAACGTTAAGGGTCGATTTTTTCCATGAAAATCATGAATAGTATAGCCACTACTTGCTTTTATTGGCTTTGAAGCATCAATAATACTGTTTAAATGAAAAATATCGGAATCAAGAGCCATAGCGGTCGTAAAACTTTTAATGATCGATCCCATTTCAAAAGCTCCTGCCGTCATCCGATTGAGACGATCACTTTTTAAAGCTTCAACAGGATTTCCAGGATCAAAGTCTGGTAGTGATGCCAAAGCCATAACTTCCCCCGTATGTATATTTAAAATAACAGCTCCTGCAGCAATTGCCTTATAACGCTTCATAGCCTGAATAAGTTCATCATGAACAATTGACTGAACACGCACATCAATCGAAAGCTGAACTTGTTTTAATGATTCTTCCATGGCAAGACCAGCGGCACGCAAAGCACTCAGCCCCGCATCATCAATGTATTTTTCCATACCTGCAATGCCCTGATTATCAACATTCACCATACCGAGAATATGGGAAGTTACAGGTCCATCAGGATAAAAACGACGAATTTCAGTCCGAAAACCAATTCCTGGTATACCAAGAGCCATAATTTGCGTCTTCTGCATTGGTGTTAACCCACGCTGTATCCAAGAAAAACCAGATTTTCTTTTTAAGCGCTTATAGGTTTCCTGCCAATTAAGATCAGGCAAAACTGTTGAGAGCAATTCAATTGTTTCATCCACATCAATAATACGTCGTGGCTCAGCAAAAAGTGAATAAGTTTTAATATCTGTTGCCAATAAACGACCATTACGATCAACGATATCAGGCCGTGCCATCAATTGAAGAACTCCTGGCCCCTTTGCTTCTTCAATCTGTCCACCTTCCAACCCATAAGAAATAAGGCAAGCCCCCATGATTCCATATAAAATTAAAAAGCAGAACAACGAAAAAAGCAAACGTGGACGACTAGAATAGGGACGACGAACAGAAACATTATGATTATTCAACGAATTCTTTAAGCGCTTTTTCTTCTGTGAGAATAAAAAAGTCGATTTCATTACTGCGCGCCTTTTTGGACAACGCTATTGATCTGAGAAGCTCGATTATTTGTCAAAATATCCTGATTATCTTCCAAGATATTTTTTTTAATCACTTCTTCAATTTGATCATGTACCTGTACCGGAATGTCTTTAAACTCCACGATTTGACGCGGCTGTATAACCTCTAACCCAAGTTCTTTCTGATAACGTTTCGCAAGTTTTTGCATGCGTGAAGGCCTTATCATCACAGCCCACTCAGCATGAAGCAAACTTACCGTATTTTTTGCTGCAGCAATTTCATGCTCAAGATGAAGAACTTCGTTCATTCGTTTTTGAACATCATATTTTACCTTATAAGTAAGTCCTGCCATACAAATCATAATCAACACTAAAATCATATCAAATGTACGAAAAACTGTCATTTTTTGCTGCCTTCAAAACTGGCAATCTCTGCTAAACCAAATAATTTCATATCTGCTGCAAGAGCCTCTGCTTCAGTCCGTACACCAATACGCAACCTCGCAGAACGTGAACGAGGATTTTTCTGTAACTCCTCTTTAGTTGCCGTGATCCCACCTTTAAACAAAGGAAAAAATGTTGCTGGAGCAGCCTTCATTTCAGGCAGATAGCGTGATCTCATACATTCTCCAGAACGAGCCGAAAAAAATCTTTTGACCATACGATCTTCAAGAGAATGAAAACTGACAACCCCCAAACGGCCTCCAGCTTTTAAAACGCGTTCAGCAGCAAATAAACCACATGCCAATTCACCAATTTCATCATTAACATAGATACGAAGAGCCTGAAATACACGTGTTGCTGGATGAATACGATCTCCCGGTTTACGTCCTATCAACGCTTCGATAGCATACGCCAAATCACCTGTACGCAAAAAAGGCTGTACAACACGACGCTTTTCAATCATCCGTGCAATTCGCCCCGCATAACGCTCTTCTCCTAATATCTTAAAAATACGTGCCAAATCCCTTGCTTTTAAATGATTGACAACATCGCTGGCTGTAAAACCAGTCTGAGCCATTCGCATGTCCAATGGACCATCTTTTTGAAAAGAAAAACCTCTTTCTGCTTCATCCAGCTGCATTGAAGAGACACCAATATCCAAAATAACTGCATCCACCTTCTCTTCAACGACACGATCGAGCTGTGAAAATGCCATATGGACCAAACGAAGACGTGGAAAAAATTCTTCAACAAGCGATTGTCCTGCACTGATAGCATGAGGATCACGATCAAGAGCGATCACCTGTGCCCCTGCCTTTAACAAAGCGCGCGTGTAACCACCAGCACCAAAGGTACCATCAATTACTTTTGCTCCAACCAATGGCATAAGCCCAGTCAAAACTGGCTGCAACAACACTGGAATATGGCGTTCAGCTCTTTGATCCTGCTTTATCAAAATAATCCGTCTTGAAGTTATGCTGTCTCAAATCAACAGCTCTCTCATGGCAACTGATCTTAGAATAACCTAGCCTTCAACTTTCATATTAATCACAATGAACGAAAAAACTAAAGTTATCCCAAAACAGATCCTAACGCATTATACTTAAAGAAATGTTATAATTTTTTAAAACACTCTTTGCTCAAGTGTCCATTTCAAACACATAGACTCCATAAAAGATCATATATAATCGATCTTATAAAATATCGCGTATCATCATGAAATATCAGTCGGCCTATAAGCCGGGTTCTGTAGAGTAAAGCTTACACTTTACATGGCAACCATTCATCTGGGACGGATGTTACCATCCGCCTCGTGCAACCTACCCGAATGACTCGCCCGGAAATCGGCTGCAAATTAAATTTTGCACGTCATTTCTATTTGGTCTTGCTCCCGGTGGGGTTTACCTTGCCACATTCATTACTGAATGCGCGGTGGGCTCTTACTCCACCCTTTCACCCTTACCTATAAAAATAGGCGGTTTACTTTCTGTGGCACTTTCCCTAGGGTCACCCCCGCCGGGTGTTACCCGGCACCGTCTTTCCATGGAGCCCGGACTTTCCTCACCTGCCATATTTCAGCATCAGACAAGCGCGGCTGCCCAGCCGACTGACGCATTAATTTATAAAACATTTTCTGCTCAATGAAAATAGCATCTTAAAATATTTTATGACAAACCTCTCTCAACAGATGTTTTTATTTTAATGAAGCCAGATAAGTTTTCACTTTTGCGCAATATTTCGCCGAAATGGAATTCATTTTTTTTGCAGCATGACCTGCGTTATATTTAAGGATTGTACCACACGTACTTCCACCACTGAGTTTATACGCCCGTGCCAAATAACGCATACCATATTCAAGATTGGTCGCAGGATCGTACAAATCCTGTACAGAACCACTAAAGCCCAACCCTCGTGCCGTAGAGGGTTTAATTTGCATCAAACCTATTTCGCCAGCAGCCCCCTTTATACCTGCCTTATAATTACTTTCAACTTTTACAACAGCATGTGCTAAATTAACGGGAACATTATATTTATTCGCAAGTTTCTGAATAAGAAACTCATAAGGGCGATCAGGAATCTTAGGAGCAACAATCACTGAGGCTTCTCCTGATTCCGCAACATTTAAGACACTATGAGTCCAACTTATGTCAAATACAAAAAATACAGCACACGCTGTATTTAACAAGATTTTCAAAAATTGCATTTTCTTTCTCTTCACTCAAACATTCTCAAATTCTAGCCGCAAGTAATTTGCAAACGTATTATACAAAAAAAGAAAGCAAAAGAACGGCTTGAAAAAGGAAAGAGTAAGACAATTTCAAGATAAAATCATGTAACAAAAGAATATCTCTTTATTCACAAATCATAGATTTCTCTATATCATAAAATAAAAAAATAAAGAAACTATGGTTAATCTTATAGCGTATTAAATAAAATGATATAATCTATAAATTGCTGCTATCGCTATTGTATCACTTAATTTTTATATTAAAAAAATAGCATCTTAACTAGATGTAATATTTTTTACATAAGATTATTAATTTTTTTATTGGGATCAATCCCACAAAGTAAGAGAGACAAGAGCATCTTTTTACCGGAGATGCTCAATATCAAGAAAGTTTCATAAAAATATAAACCGCTATCAACGCTTCTCTCTGGTTAAAACACCCACAGCACTCTTTATATCCGATAAAACCTCAACAAATCACAAAACAAATCCCCCATTATCGCACATAAAAAATTCATAAATATACTAAAACCATCATACTCTTTACCAATTCAAAATATTGCAACAGACTTTTAGCTCTCAAGATGTCTCAAAGAAGCTTTTTAATTCCTTTTTAAAAGAGCTGTTATCCACACAGTCCTCCCACTGGTAGTGTACTAGAAACTAATTTTGATTTTTTCACCATGAATAAATTTAAAATGAGAAAATTTTACAATTCTTAAGATTCTTATTCAATATAATAATGATAATTTATCATTATAAAACAATATACTAAAAAAGTTATATCCGTCTTTGTCTCTACAATAAAGCTTAACAATTACTCGTGTCTGTTTTTTTGAAAAATGTTAGAAAACTCAATACCCCCAAAGCCTTTTTAAATAAAAATAGACCTCTCATCTTCATTCAAATATTTTTTCTTTGTCACAGACTATCACATTATCAGCCTTGCACCTCATTTCAGAAATCATACAAGTGGATAAATATCCTAAAATCCGTAGAACAAAGAAAGCTTAAATCCTTTAAAAAATTTTTATTTTCTCATATCAAATAAAAAAATAACTGGCATATAAAATGCGATTAACGTATTTTATTATAGTCAATACTGCTTTTGTCATTGTAGCGATTGATAATGCAATTAACTTGACCAATACCCTTGATAGATTTTCTATCTCTCCTGTAATGATTGCAACATTACCGTTATACTCCGACTGCATACCTTTTGAGTAAGATAAATTTGTTAATTATCTTACAAATTGATTATCTCCTCACACTTTTCAAAACTTCACGAAAAGCTCTTTCTCCTTTAAAACCCAAAAGCGCAATTAAAAAATAGCTAAAAATAAGCATTAGCAATGGAAGGACGAGAAATCGCTTTTGAGAGAGCCATAGCAACAGTTTCACCAGATTTTTGAGCCTGCTCACGACTCTGACCACTTTTAGCAGCAAGCGCAATTACATCACGACGCAGCTGCGCAATAAACAACTCTTGCTGTTGAGGGTCCATCTTAGAAAGATGCTTGATAATATCTGGAAAAGACACGGACAATCTCTCTAACAACTCCTCCTCTGTTACATCAAGCTTCTGAGAAGAAAAAGAAGAACGACCGGAAAAAAACTGATAAACAACACCACTTCGAGAAGCAAAAAAGACAGCGCCAAAAATAAAAAATACGAATAAAATAAAAATAATACGATGCGAAAAAGATCCCATTATCTCTTACCTAAAGATCACAGAATACAAACATAGATTCCTTTTATGATTCCCCTTATAGCATTCAACAATGCCTCAATAAAGAAAAATCAAATTATTAAAAATGAATACGCTAACACTCTCCGCCCAATAAGACCCGCCCCTCTATGTATTTAGGTACTATAGGCGAAACAATAACAGATCTTACACTTCCCCCCCTAATAACACTTTACATTTCCTAAAATAATTACAAAAAGCCTGACTGAGGAAATCCTCAGTCAGGCCAGACAATCTAGGGGATCCACGCGGGGGGGGGGGGGAGGAGGTTCCCCGATTGTCCTCTTACATCAACCACTAAGATAGCCGATGCAATATTCTTGCTATGGAATAAAATTTTTTAAACAACAAGAAATTCTTATCATCTTCTACGCAAAAAAACATAAAAGAATTATAAATTATTTAAAAATGTTTAAATTTAGGCAAAAAAAGTTCAAAATGACCCAATTTGAAGCAATTTTATTTCTAGAAGCACCAATTAGAATCTACGATCATTATAACTTTTAAATAGTTTCTTTCATAACTCTGATGATCATAATTTAAAAAAAACAGTAATTTCTACGTATCCACCCTATAAAAATCAAACTACGTAAAAGTAGAATCATTTTTCCAACAGCAATCACCACAAAAAGAAAAACGTAGATTTTTAAAATCTTACACAAATAACCGTAAAAAATGAAAAACATCTTCTTGCAAGAAATCTATGAATTATTCATATAAAACAATAAATTAGAGAAATAAAATCTTATCTATTTTTATAAAAAATTTCTGTAAATGATCATTAAAATATTGTTACATCCCTCATGTAACAATCAATGAAGAATTTAAACTGCTTAATCTTATGAAAAAATGAGAACTCTGAAGGTATTTGTTTCGAATCACGCCCCATCGTCATTCCAAATAACGATAAATCATTTTACAATAACCAACAGTCTCTAACGCATTTTAACATAACAAACCGAAATCAATGCAGACATTTTCTCTTAATCTCTATCATTTAAATGATCCCGTAAAATAATACACACAGTAGTTTCTGTGATAAAAAATTGTATAGTCTGTTCTTCTAACGTAAACAATTCATTGATTTACAATCATAACTCATCATTTACAATTTACATGAGAGATCTCAAGAACGTAAGGTTCCCTTATTTTCAATCTTCGTCTATTGAATCAATGAATAGCCATACTATCGCACATCACAAACAAGAAGAAGCGTATGGATAAAAAACATAAAACGATAATGCCGGCTTACAACTTTCACTTAAACTAAAGACGATGGTGCCCTATCAATTTTACGCTATACCCACGGACTGCGTCATAAGATGAGCGGCAAACATAAAAAGAAAGAAAATACGTTTGGCAAGAACAATGGACTTATTTAATAACCTTCATAACTTCTCAATGATAAAGAGATACGAAACTTTAGTGTAATATCACGCTTTTCTTTCCTACTTTCAGCCACGGACTATCCATAGATCATCGCCGATCTTATTTTTATGAATATAATGCAAAACACATAGATGAACACCATATATGAATGCTTATAGGAAGAAATAAACGTAAAGCCAGATGCGTTATTATAACCGTTGTTGTACAAAATGTTTTTAAAATTCAGAATATCACTCCAATCCATTACCAATTTATGAGTAATTTTATGGCGTCATCTACCAAGCTTTTACTTTTTCTATTACTTGTAAATCAACACCTGCTCTAAACATAGCAATATGTTTGAGATAAAGATTAGAGCAAATGAGAGCCATGTGAAAAATCCCAGCTTTTATACGCCCAATTAGAGTAAAAATATTTACGTCTGGTTGAGAAATCTTAAAAAAAGCCATCATTCATTTTGGAAGAAACATAAAAGCCCAAAGATAAAACTATTGCCATCTTTACCATCCCTTTCATTTGCCTTTACGACTTTCAAACACGCTCATAACGCTGTATTTTAAATAATGAAAATCATGCATTGCCTCACCTTTTTACTTTTTCGTCTTTTTAGAGCATCTTTTTGCACTCCTCACTAAAAGTTCCAAGGCATTTCTTATCTAAGAACCTGTTTTAAAGAAATATTTTAAGATCTATTGGGCACACCACCTTTGACATTTATGAAGGTATGAGCCATCACTATATTATATTGTGCGGCACAATATAATATTGCAGCCGCAAAGATGTATTTTTTTTACAAACGTTATCATTAAGATAAATACCTTCTTTTGTAACAGACAAACAGACTCTTTTGGATTCTGAAACAGGAAATTTGAAATGAAAAAATATTCCTGTATTCAAACCTCTCATTGAGTCTAAAAAAATCAATGATCTTTTAAAATCAATATATTGGCTAATAACATAAATATGATATCAAGAACACCTTAAATAATGATCCTCATAGGCTTAACTCTATAGAAGGTGCTTTCATTATACAGCCTACACGCCGCTATAAAACACCAATACTCCCATATAAAAACATAATACAAATGTAAAAAACAATAGCTTATCAATGATTGAATAAAGTTTTATCTCTACGCTATTCCTTGAGAAAAATCAGAGAATAAAGCACGTTAACAAACACGATTTATGCAAAATCTACTTGTTTATCTTTGATATCGTCAACCAATAAACGCGGATCACGAGCAAGCCAAAGCGTAACCATACCCTCCTCACTGTTTTCATTTTGTATAGGAGTAAGACAAACCGTTTGTTCTAGAACAAGTCCCGCATTTTTAAGCCATTGTTCTATTTGTAAAGCCGAAAATCCAAGACGCATATGCGCTTGATCGGAATATGAAGGCTCAATTTCATGATAACCAAAATCCACAATCAATAAACGGCCATGAGGACGCAAAACACTTGATATTTCATGAAGAAATATTTCAGGATTTTCAAGAAAATGTAAAACCCAATGAAGAATAACTAAATCAAAAGTTGTATCTCCAACAGACAAGTGAAAAACATTGCTATCAAGCACAACTTGAACCGCATGCGTATAAAGGTTAGAAAACAATTTTAAGACAGAGTCTCCACCTATTCCAATATTCAGCATCGTCTGAAATGGCTTATCGCCAATGATTTCAAGTAAAGCGTTTTCCACACCATGATCTGCCATATAGGATGACCGTAATACATCCCATTGCAACACATTTTGTAAGAAATGCTTCTTCCTCGTTTTTTGACGCTGCTTTTTGACATCCTTCAAACGTTCTAAATCATGCGCTAACAACACATCATGCTTTGGCAAAGCCGAAAGAACACCCATCACAATGTCTTTACCCCAAAAATCATGACAAAGCTTAAAATAAAGGCTATCTCCCTTCTGATAACGCTCAATCAATCGAGCTTCGTACAAGAAACGTAAATATCGTGATATACACGCTTGCGACTGATCAAGAATAAAAATAAAATCAGGAATTGTTAAATCTTCATGACGCAAGAGCGTAAGAACACGTAAATGGCTTACTTCTGCGACCGCTTTCAGCAGCACAATCATTGCATCTAAACTTGCACTTTTTTGCATAATTATCCCCTAAACATTCCTATAAACATTTGTTTATAGGAAAAAAGTCAAGCATACAACGCATATTCTCATCTATTTTGTTCTCTCTATTTTATCATACTATGAAAAAAATAGGCTAATGTAAAAAACGAACAGATCTTATCTCCCTGCAGCTCGTTATAATGAGAATGCATTGATTTATAATAATAATTCATTCATTTTTAACTTGAATAAAAAACCGGAATACCGTAAATTTTTCTCATTTCAAATCTATTCATGATAAATCAATCCAAATCATTCTCTTACAGCTCATAAACGGAGGGGACATATGGATAAAAATATCTTTTATACCCACCTCAAAACAAGAACTGCATACCATTGAGAAAAATAAATAACATGATAGTGCCAGCTTGCATTTTTATTAAGTAAAGATAATAATGCTCAATGACCAGAGCATTCGTAGAAATAGTACTATACTCTTCATCCCCTCCTTTTCATTGCAATTTTACAAGCAATAACCGGTTATATATCATGAGTAGAATAACCCTATTTAGGTCATAATTTCATAAAGTGTCTCTTACTCTTTGTTTAATGAATAAAAACTTACACAGAGTACACACACTTTATTTATGAAATAACAAACGCAATAAAGTACACTATTATTCCAACAAAGTTGAGATAAGAAAAAAATTTCTAGCGTGTAAGAGGTTTATAATTTGCATGCTTAGGATTAAGAGATTCCGCCCCAAGACGACGAACTTTATCAGCCTCATATTCAGCAAAATTACCTTCAAACCATTCTACATGACCATCACCTTCAAAGGCTAAAATATGTGTTGCCAATCGATCAAGAAACATACGATCATGCGATATGATAACTGCACAACCAGCAAAATTTTCCAATGCATCTTCCAATGCACCTAATGTTTCAGTATCAAGATCATTTGTCGGTTCATCAAGAAGAAGCACATTCCCCCCCTCTTTTAGAAGTTTCGCCAAATGTACGCGATTGCGCTGCCCTCCTGATAAATTTGCCACCTTCTGCTGCTGATCTGCCCCCTTGAAATTAAAAGCCCCGCAATAAGCGCGGCTATTCATCTCATATTTACCTAATTTAATAATGTCATTTCCACCAGAAATTTCCTCCCAAACAGTTTTATCCCCCACCAAAGAATCGCGACTCTGATCCACATAACTCATGTGAACTGTTTCACCGATACGTATTTGACCTGAATCGGGCTGTTCCTGTCCCGTCAACATTTTAAACAAGGTCGACTTTCCCATACCATTGGCCCCAATAACGCCGACAATGCCACCAGCAGGAAGTTTAAAAGAAAGAGAATCAATCAATACACGTTCACCATAAGCTTTAGAGAGATTATCAACCTCAATAACAACCTGTCCTAATCTTTCTCCAATAGGAATAATAATTTGTGCCTCTCCAGGACGGCGCTCACGGGCTGCTTGAACCAACTCATCATAAGCCTTAATCCGAGCTTTTGACTTTGCTTGTCGCCCCTTTGGACTAGAAGCGATCCATTCTTGCTCACGTGATAAAGCACGTTGACGCGCTGCCTCTTCACGGCCTTCTTGAGCCAAACGCTTGGCTTTAGCCCCCAAATAAGCAGAATAGTTCCCCTCATAAGGAATACCTCTACCGCGATCTAACTCTAAAATCCAACCCGTTACATTGTCGAGAAAATAACGATCATGGGTTATCAAAAGCACAGCCCCTGGATATTCACGTAGATGCCTCTCAAGCCAAGCCGTCGTTTCAGCATCTAAATGGTTTGTCGGTTCATCCAAAAGTAATAAATCAGGTTTTGACAAAAGCAATTTACAAAGTGCAACACGCCGCTTCTCACCACCCGAAAGTTTTGTTACATCCCCATCGGCTGGCGGACAACCAAGAGCAGCCATAGCCATTTCCACTTGACTTTCTAAATCCCAAAGATTTTGACTGTCAATAATGTCCTGAAGCTGTGCACTTTCATCAGCCGTTTCCTCGCTATAATTCATCATCAATTCGTTATAACGCTCAAGAATTTCCTGTTTATCTGCAACACCTTCCATTACATTGCCACGCACATCTTTGCTCGCATCAAGCAAAGGTTCTTGTGGTAGATAACCACAGCGTGCTCCTTCAGAAATCCATGCTTCTCCCGTATATTCCTTATCTAGCCCAGCCATAATACGTAAAATAGTTGACTTCCCCGCACCATTTGGCCCTAAAATACCGATCTTTGCATCTGGATAAAAAGACAAATGAATATTTTCTAGAACTTTTTTATTGCCGTAAGACTTGTTAAGCCCAGCCATATGATAGATAAATTGACGTGCCATAAATTTCTCTTTATATTGTGCGATATTAAAGATTAGGATTTTGAAAAAACTGCTTTTGCTTTTTGAAACTGTACAGTAAATAGCACTTACATCGTATCAAAAGCTTTTCGCTTTATATTGGTACATTTTTTCTAATCTCACAAGCCCCAGTATGGTCCTGAATGCAAAAAAACATCTCCCTAAAAAGCAAAAAGCAGATCTTTTTAGCTGTACCTGAAACCTGTTATCAAACATTACCTCTCTTTTCCATACCAGATATAACATTGTATTTTTATCGTATTAAACCAACTTATCAATGTAATATGGTACCACAAAGAAAAGCAATTCTCTATGCGCCTTCTTTTCTCGCTTTATGGGCTTTATATTACACAGTAAAAAATCCTTCTCTTTTTTCATCGATTTTTTGCTACGGAAAGCAATGGACCTCACCCCTTGCCTTGATATGGCTTAAATTACGTTTACAAAACGACCGCCGCCTTATGGGATCTGACGTCCCAAGCCCAATGATCATGAAAGCTTTGCATCAACACGTAGCAACAAATGAATACAGTGCACTTCCCATTGGTACGTGGTTACAATTCGTAAAAAACTATAAAACCAATTGTAAAAACTTATCCATCCCCCTCTTTTGGCTTGATAATTATAAAAATAATATCAATATCCAGCACATCATTTCAAAACTTCAAGACGATATATAGCTTTTTAAAAATACGATAAAAGCTCATCTCGTATAGGAATATATTTATGGAAAAAAAAGCCTTAATCGTCATTGATGTTCAAAATGACTTCTTACTAGGTGGAGCACTTGCCGTACCACAAGGTGATGCTATTTTACCCGCCGTCAATAATCTCATAAATCATTTTGACCACGTTATCTTAACCCAAGACTGGCATCCCAAAAACCATTGCAGCTTTGCTTCCTGCTATCCTGAAAAAAAGCCCTATGATACAGTCATTCTTGACTATGGTCCTCAAATACTTTGGCCTGATCATTGTATACGAGGAACACAAGGAGCAGAATTCCATCCATCTCTTAGAGTAGAAAAGGCACAACTTATCCTTAGAAAAGGCTATAATCAAAAAATGGATAGCTATTCTGCTTTTCTTGAAAATGATCAAAAAACACCAACAGGTTTACAAGTTTATCTCAAAGAACATGGTTTTACTAAGCTCATTATGTGTGGCTTAGCAACTGATTTTTGTGTCGGATTTTCTGCTCTTCACGCTATGCAATGCGGTTTTAAAGTCAGTGTTTCATTAAATGCCTGTGCTGGTATTGATGTAAACGGATCACTAAACACTATGCTTAAAACGATGAACGAAGCTGGTATAGAACTTTTAATGGTCTCTTAAAATATCCTTCTCTAATCTACCATTATAATACACTGATTTATAAAGGATAAATTATTTTACACATATTTAAGTAAGAGTCCAGAATATCGTAAATTTTCTCATTTCAAACCTGTTTCAAAAACATTCTCTTACACGTTACAAAGAGAATCAATGTATGAATAAATCATTCAAGAAAACAGTAAGAATGCTTCTTATGCCCCATTAAATGTAAGAGCTTGTCATAATATTGAAAGCTGGTAAAAAGTATAACATCAACTTTCTGTCTTATATTTAGGTCAAAAAGTATCCTAGAGATTGTACATTATTCCCTTCATGGGTAGTATCATGCAATGAACTCAACTTTAAAAAAACGCAAATAAGCAATAAAATAGTATTTTATTTTGCATGAAAGACCTCTTTTTATTCAAAGATATGCGATCAACAAAAGCGTGAAAATCTCCATCACTTAGACACAACATGTTTATACAATTGACGATTCTTAAAACGAATCGAAGAATATAATGCCATTCCAATAATACAGATTCCCACAAGTCCTGTTAAAACTTCAGGAACCGATATAATCGTTTGCAGATACATAATCACTGCAAGAACTAGAATTGCATAAAAAGCACCATGCTCTAAATAACGATAATGCAATAATGTTCCCGATTCAACCAACATAATTGTCATAGAACGAACGTAAAATGCACCGATACCAAGACCTATCGCAATAATAAAAAGGTTGTGTGAAAAGGCAAAAGCACCAACCACGCCATCGAAAGAAAAACTAGCATCAAGAACTTCTAAATAAAGAAACGCCCCTACTCCCCCGTGAGCTACTGTTGTTAAAGTCTTTTGAGGAGTATCCAAGAGATGACCAACAACTTCAACACCGATAAAGGTCAAAAGTCCATAAAGGGCTGCCAATAAAAAAGTTATTTTATTTTCTGCGTCAATCTGACCTGAAACAAATAAGATCAAAATCAAAACAATTGCAATATCAATTCCAACAAGCGCCCCAAACTTTTGAGCAGGTCTCTCTATAACATTAAGCCAATGCACCTCTTTTTCAGAATCAAAAAAATATTTTAAGCCAACCATCATAAGGAAAGTTCCTCCAAAAGCAGCAATCCCCATATGCGCATCGGTTAAAACTTCAGCATATCGATGTGGTTCCCATATCGCTAATTTGACTGCCGCAATTGGATTAATCCCAACAGCAACGACAACCACCAATAATGGAAAAACAATTCGCATCCCAAATACAGCTATCAAAATGCCCCATATAAGAAAACGACGACGCCACAATGGACTCATTCTACTAAGAACACGCGCATTGATAATAGAATTATCAAAAGATAAAGAAATTTCCAAAATTCCTAAAACAACGCAAATAAAAAAATATTTAAGAAAACCAGTAATACTTTCCGTCTCAAACCAACCAATAACCCCTCCTAAAAAGACACCAATAATCGTGAAAAAAAAAGCAAACCCAAAATAGCGTAATAGGGCCATGATCATTCCTCAAAGTTTATTTTCTACTTCATCTAAAGCACACCCAGTACAAATCCAAAGTTTGCATCTCTTTAAAGTTGCATCTATTAATGCAGAGGTGTATAGAATATATATGGTAAAGTTACATGAAAATTCTCTCAAAAAAAGCAAGAGACAAATGTAGCAAACAAGGAATTTTGTTTTGAAGTGAATATCAATTGTCAATACAATAAGTGAAAGATTGCTTTCTATCCACGAAAATAAAAAAATAAAAAGAAATTAAAGCTATAATATTGACATTATATCATAGAATATTAATACATAGTGTGCTTTTATTATTTAATGATTTATACCATGATGATTTACCGAGGGAGATAATTCGTGGCACGTCCTGAAACTGAATCAAAAACCATATTTGGAAAACGTTTACGTTATGTACGTCTTGCTTTAGGCGATCCATCACGTGAAACCTTAGCTAAAAGTTTTAGCATGACAAAAAATTCCATTGCTTTTTATGAGCGTGGAGAGAGAGAACCCAATCTTAGTGTCTTACAAACATACCGCACGTTATATGGTGTCAATATTAATTGGCTTTTAACTGGACAAGGAAAAATGTTTGACACCGAATATACAAAAGGTGATTTTGACTGGAATTATTTTATTAAAAAAATCGAGGGACTGGAAGAAACACTTGCCGATAGTGATCGTAACGAAAAACTAAATCAAGAAAAAATCGACAGTTCTTATGAAAAATTGCAGCAATATTTGTCAAGACAAGGTTTATCAAATAGTTTTAACCCTAAAACTACAACCTCTCTTATCGATATGAAAGCTAAAATGGCCAATTCTTACACCCTTAGCTTATTCATTGATTTACTCATTCGAAGCGTATCCCAAAAAGAGGTTATAGCTAATCAATAAACGTCTATTTCAAAAGAAAAAACAAGAAATGATTAAACTCTACCAGTATGGAGGAAAGTGTTTTTACTTTATCCGTGCTGGTGGAATTTTGTATAATTTATAAATTTTGTTTCTGTAACGACAATAAAAATATTTGCGTTGTAAGTGAAAGTATAGTGTCTTTAACTTAAAAAAATAATTTTATAGTATAAAATTCTCATTCATATCTTATTGACAAGAAATTTTTTCTTGTTAAAAGAATAATAGCTCTCATAGAAATTATTTTTTAAGTCAGAAAATTTAAGGGGAATATATTGACGACTTCCTATAGAGACATACATTAATGTTTACAAACGGATTAGTTAAATATTTATCCTGAAAATTATCAGCTATTTTATGAGGTGAGAAACATGTATTTTGAGGTGTTTCAAGGAGTTCACAATCAATGGTACTGGCGTTTAATCTCAGGAGATGCACAAAAAATTGCTTTTTCTAGTAAAGGCTATCCAACAAAACAAGATATCCTAATCAATATTGAGCAAATAAAAGAAGTTACACATAAGGCTCTTATTAGAGAACTACAATCCTAACGTTCTTTACCATTAAAACAAGCGTTTATTTTGTATAATGGTATGTTGAGTTATTTTTGTGACAAATGAACAGTGATTGTTTTTCCCTCAATGAGAGGGCGTTTTTTGTATTATTTCTGACGCTTACAAATAACAGTCATATTCTTACAGATTATGTGTTTATTTTCAATCACACACAAATCTCTATAGCCTTTATCAAAAAGAAAATCTCTTAAGTCTTGTATTTTTCATAAAAAATAAACGCACATGAAGAGAAGATAAACATCAATGAGAAATATAATTACTCTACAAGATATTAATATCTTTTACGTTCATATTCCTCTTCTGTATCTGATAATCATAACTGACTTACCCATTTCATCTTCATAAAAAGCAAATATTTCTTTCTTCCTATTATCATGCAATTTTTTATACCTATTAGCTGAAACTATCGTAGCATTTATACCTTACATCTAAAAGGAACGTGCAAAATTGTTTCCAGCAATAATATAAAATTGCTGGATTGTATAGACGCGCTTTTTAATAACCAGCCTACCTATAAACTGGTTTATCATCATAAACTCTTATTTTATGACCAACGACGCTCTGTCTTATAAACTTAAATGTTTTCATAAAATCAGAGTAAACTTGAATATTCTCTTCTAATACAATATCTCCATCAGCACCATAATTGGCTTCATTAAAGTTTATCTCTCTCGTCATTCCAATCTTCCTAACACATTTTCAAACCCTTTAATGCAAAATATGAATACAATCACTCTTTATCATCTTCAGATTTAAGCATTTTTTTATATTTCTTTTCATTTTTTTCATATTGCTTAATTTGTTTTTTCAGTTTTTCAATTGCTTGGTCACGTCTTTTAATCACCATACTTTGCTCTCTAATAGCTCTATCTCGTTCTTCAGTCATCTTCATAGAATCTCTTAAAAACTCATGCTTTATTCTTCTAGATTCCTCTTTTAAAATTTTCACTTGACTGCGATAATATAAAGAAAACCGAAATATAACCCCGCTGCACAACAAAACAACAACCATTGCTCCCAATAAAATTTCGTTTACACTCATTTGGATCTCCCTTAATTGTCGCTCAAGTGATCATCTTGACCAATTTATTTCATCCTCAATCAAAAAAAGAATGCAATAAATTGCATGTTCCAAGTGTGAACAATCACTCTCGGCATTCTTATTTTCTCCATTAAAGCATTGATCAATGGCGCAAACAAATCTCTGAAAGCGGCTAAATCTACACTCACACCAATTATTTGCGACACATTTATTGACACAAAATACAAAAAATAAGGAACGTCAAATAAAACTAACGACGCAATGCAATCATAAAAGCCTTGCCCAAATCGTTCCTATCTTCCTTTTTACGCCATGTGGAATGCGGCTATATGAAAGTTTTTCATTATTACAAAAATCTTCACTGTCATAAAGCACAGCATTTCTGTAAAATTTTGCCTTCCCACAAATCTTTACATCACCATAAACTAAAGCATCATTATAAACTCGAGCCTTTCTACAATCACGAGTATCACCATAAAATTCAATACATTGAACATTCAAAACTTGATCAAAAAAGACCGCATTAGCGTAAACATATGCATCTCCACTCATATTCAAATAACGATAAAGTTCTTATTTTTCATAAACATGCAAACTCTTACGAACGACTACACAACCATATGTTAATGCATTGTTATAAATAACAATATCATTGTAAACACAGACTTCATTATAAACCGCAGCATCATAAAAACACACTCATCCCCATAAGGGCATTGATCGAATGTATAATTCCACCAAACAACCACCTTTGTGGATCAGATTACCTTCCTATTTAATAAAATATCCAAGATCACTTTTTTGATATTTCCCAATTTTTTAATGCATATATACGATATACCATCTGATAGTGATCTAATTTATTACAATAAAGGAGAAATCAGTATTCTTTGCCTATGAATTTACATTTTTTCTACAGCCATTATCCTATCTCTTAAGGCTCTAAAGCTTCGTTATATTCACATACTACCTCAACGCAGAATTTTTTTACAAATTCTGATGTTGGGGTATATCTTGATTTATAATGCTGCTACGTATACTATCACAGTGAAATCTCATAAACATACGAGTGTGTATCGCCCTTTCTGGTATACACATTTACTTTTTCACAACCGTGGAACTAAGCAACCATTTTTATTGATTCGAATCTGAAAGTGTATGGGGACATTTTGTTATTAGTTAAAAACAACTCTATATGCTTCCTTAGCGAAGAGCTACACATGGATATTTTCACGCTCCTTGTATCATATATTCTGGATTCGCAACGCAATATTAACGCTATAGCGTAAATATGTAAAGGTCTAAAAATGACAAAGACTGAAAAAGATTGGTTCCAACGCTTAGTTGAATTGATAAAAAGTGACGGACGAACAATGATTGAAATAAGCAGAGCTGCAGGCTGTGGACAAAATTACGTCCAACAAATGATAAATGGGGGAAAGAGGCCTTCTGTAGATAAACTCATGGCTATTTTGAACACACTGGGAAATGCTAGTGCCATATATGTAATAACTGGTTTCAACATCTCCGATGAAGATTTAAAACTCATAACTTTGATTTCGTCTGGAGATAAAAAGAAGATTGAAGCCTTAAATGTTCTGTTGAATGAGCAGAATCTGTAGAATTTTCTACTTTATCCAATATCGCTTGCTTTTGAGACGTCGATAAAGACTCCCATTTCACAATAATATCAGATAAAGTTGTTTCAAATTTTTTATCATTCTTCATAGTCATACTCCATGTAGTCAAACTATATAACGCTAAAGCGTTCAAATATATCTCATACCTTAGAAAAAAATATTTGCAATAGGCAGTATGGAAGCAATTGTGTACAAACTTATTTTACAAAATCAGATGAAGTTCTATTAGTCATGTACCATGGTGAAACAAAAGGCATCACACGATCCAGACCTTACTTATGAAAATTGGTATAATCTATCAAAAACGCGAATAATGTTACGCAGATCTTGCGATTCGGACCAATAAAAACTAATGTGAAAATATCCCTGAAGACACTCCTGAACTCTATATAAGAGAACACGAAAAAGCTTTTTGAAAAAATACATCACAATTTTATGCTACATAGCACTATCTATGTTTTTTAAACAATATTGCAAAGCAAGAATATAACAATGTTATAGGAATAAATTCTTATAAACAGAGCCACACTACCTAAAACTCTGTAACACGTTTACAGGTAACCTCCCCTCTAAACACACCTTGTAAATACTAATATAAGTCTCTATCATGAGCAAAAATGATATTCTTAAAAAATAAAACGAATCACCACGCACAATCTTTGTACGTAAATTGTATACAGATTTACAACAAGAGAGAAATTCCCTTATGCAAGAGAAATTCCCTTATGCAAATGAAGAATTATATTTTCAAAGTATGATTTTGAAGAAGAAGTGTACTTTTACAAAAAAATCCCCCTCTCTGCCAATACTTTTTCATAAGAGAGAAAACTCATAACAAAGATAAAACTCTCTACACGATCAATACGAGAAAAAGGTTAGCAATACAAAAAAGTGGTAGGTTTACCGCAATATTGCCAATCCCTTATGAGAGTAAAATTAAAAAAGACATCTGCTCTTCAATAATAATTCGGATCACATGAAAACTCTATAATTTGAACATTAAGAAAAAAATACACAAAGACAGAAAATGGCATTTTAACGATTTTTTTAATATCATAGAAAACATTTCTTACAGAATAATAAAATGCTTATTACAATAAAATCTGGATGATGCAAAGCGATAGAAACAATCACTCAATTGATTTTTCAAAGAACAATTGATGAAATTCTTTTCAAAGAACACGCCTCCGTCACTATGAACAATATTTCTCAAAAATCAAATAGAACTCCTTTCTTGGGAAAAAGAAAATATCAACAAATGTTATCATCGTTGACCCCATGATACATATGAACGCCTATAGATCACATTCTCTTATATACAACCTTTCATCACGATGATGCTATTCGAACGTCTAAAAGACATTAACATCACTTAGAAAAAAGCAAATTTACACTAAATGTTTTTTGAGCCATTTGTTCTGAACAGGTCCAATCTTTAAAATTTGTTTTATTGAGATCTGTTTATTTGCAGAACAAGTATAAATAAATTTATCTAATGAAGCTTTTAGTCTTCTATTTTATGAAGCACATCACACAGGAAAAGTACAAAACAGTATATGAATTAAGCAAGTAAATAGCGACACATATCAGTTAATCAAAATGCTACAATGTTGCAAATGAGAGAACTTCTTTGATGAGACTAAAAAAATATACCCTCACTTTATATTAAAGTGACTGAGAGAAAAAAAATGAAACAAACAACGACTAAAGGATTTTAGAACAAACAGGAAAATAAATAAAAAAAACGAAAAAGGTAGAATCTCAAAACTTTTATATAAGCGATCCATTTTTCTATTGGATATTTCCCTATTGGTGGGCCCGGAGGGACTCGAACCCCCAACCAAGCGGTTATGAGCCGCTGGCTCTAACCAATTGAGCTACAGGCCCCACATAGGTTGTTTCTCTCTAAACTAAAATGCCCTATGATACAAGAGCTGACAAAGATTATAACCCATCTTTTTCTCTTTTCTATTGGTTTTTTTTTCAGTGCTCTAATTTCTTTACAAAAACTCTTAAAAATGAGAGAATAATTAACTGACAAATATAAAGGTATAGATATGATAGAAAAGAAAATTCAACCACTGAAGGGTTCTCTGGTTAAAACAGTTATATTAGCATTTACACTCTTAACCACATCGTTGACTGTACGTGCTTATGCTGAAGAAAATAAAATGAAAAATGCAACAATTACAGTGACAGCAATCGGAGAAAGTCAAGCCGCACCGGATATGGCAATTATTAATCTAGCCGTTGTTACCTATGATAAAACTGCCCAAAAGGCATTAGCTTCCAATAATCAATCCATCAATGATATTATAAAAGCTTTTAAAAACAATGGTATCCAAGCAAATGATTTGCAAACATCAGGCTTATCCATTTATCAGTCAACCTCTGATAAACAGCACGAAAAAAAGAATAATGAAAAACTCTATCATGTTTCAAATTCTTTAACCGTACGCATTCGTGATCTTACCAATGCTGGTAAAATCTTTGATCAAGCGATGTCACTAGGTGTTAATTCAGTTAACGGCATTACTTTTACCAACGCAGATACAAAGCCATTTTATCAAGAAGCACGTAAAAAAGCCATTACTGAAGCCATTGAAAAAGCGCAAACGATAGCGCAAGCGGCCGATTTAAAATTAGGAAAAATTATTGAAATCAATGAAAAGGATGATTACTATCACCCAACACCACGTCTCATGAGTAGAGCAGCAGATGTAAGCTACGCAAATACAAATTTTGCAGGTGGTGAGTTAAATTATAACGTGAGCGTCACTGTAGTCTTTGCGATCGATTAAGTCACAAACAGTTGTATAAAAATTACATTACTGGCCTTCACGTAGAAGACCAGTAATGTGATAAAGATATTCTTCCTCAGATAATAATTCGTCTTCGTAAACCTCTATTTGTCCGCGTGCAGAAATACGCGCTGTATGTACCGTCTGACAATCTCCTGATACTAATGGATGCCACCAATGAAGATCTTTTCCCTCATAAATTAATCTATAAGCACAACTTTCTGGAAGCCAGCGCGCTGTTTTAACTGTCGTAATGTCTAGCGACATACAATCTGGTACAATTGATTTACGATGAGCATAATCTCGACACCTGCAAGTTTCCCCATCTAAAAGACGACAAGCAATACTGGTTGCATAAAGGTCACCCGTATCGTCGTCCTCAACTTTATGGAGACAACAACGGCCACAGCCATCACAAAGGCTCTCCCACTCAGAAATGGAAATCTCTTCTAATTTTTTTACTTTCCAAAAGGGGAGTTCTCCACTCATAAACTCAGACACACCTTTTTTAATTAAGACGATCTATAAAAATAAAACGTTTAATTTCTATAATTTCATCTATTTCTGTCTCTTAAAAAGATTCAACTCAATGTATACTTTAAACCATGTTCTTAAAATCTATCTGAATAAAAAGAGAATATTCAAAAATAGCGCATATAAATGAACATAACCTATTGAAAAATCTCTTTATAAACTGACAAAGAATAAAATGCGTCACCTAAAATGATAGAAAAATCCCGCAAAAGAATACACATTTTTCATCAAAAAGTCCGTATGTTGCAATATAAGTTTATTCCTAATAGATCCCATTTCTTAAAAAACGAGCTGCGCTATACGCAAGGTAATGTTTTTATCGTTCATTTCTTGAAAGCCCCCCTACTCTCTACTCCATAAACACCCTTTGCCCTATATCTATTCTTTTGAGACAGAGAAGTATAAAGCCCCAAAGCTAAGAAAAACATTAAACATCGCAAACTTTCTAGATTATTCAAATTCTTCCCATGTTTTTCTCAAGAAAGTATCCAAGTACAACATGACGCACCTCCCCCTTCATTAAGAAAAAAGAGGAAGTTATTAAAATGCACAAGAATTCCTTTATTTAAGAATCGAGAAAACTGCGCAATTTTCGTGAACGGCTAGGATGTTTCAATTTACGAAGTGCCTTTGCTTCAATCTGACGAATACGCTCTCTTGTAACTGAAAATTGTTGTCCTACTTCTTCCAACGTGTGATCTGTATTCATCCCTATTCCAAAACGCATCCGCAAAACACGTTCTTCCCGCGGTGTTAATGAAGCAAGAACGCGTGTTGTCGTATCTCGCAGATTAGCTTGGATAGCTGCATCAATTGGTAATAACGCATTCCTATCCTCAATAAAATCACCCAAATGGGAATCATCTTCATCACCAACAGGCGTTTCGAGAGAAATAGGTTCTTTTGCAATTTTAAGAACTTTTCGTACTTTTTCTAACGGCATAGAAAGCTTGCTAGATAATTCTTCTGGTGTTGGTTCTCGTCCAATTTCATGGAGAATCTGACGCGAGGTACGAACGATTTTATTAATTGTTTCAATCATATGAACAGGGATACGAATTGTACGTGCCTGATCTGCAATTGAACGTGTAATAGCCTGACGAATCCACCATGTTGCATAAGTTGAAAACTTGTAGCCGCGCCGATATTCAAACTTATCCACAGCCTTCATCAAACCGATATTGCCTTCTTGAATAAGATCAAGAAACTGCAAACCACGATTAGTGTATTTTTTTGCAATTGAAATAACAAGACGCAAATTAGATTCTACCATCTCTTTTTTCGCAATAGTTGATTCGCGTTCACCTTTCTGCACCTGCATAACAATCCGACGAAATTCACCAATCGAAATAGCCGTTTCTTGCGCAAGATTTTGTATCTCACTTCGCAGTTTTTGGATTTCTTTTGCTTCACGCACCGAAAACTCTTTCCAACCAGGTGTAGGCAAAGCAGCAATATAATTCATCCAATCTGCGTCCAATTCACGCCCTTGGTATTCTTTTAAAAAGTCCTCATGGCCAATGCCATAGCTATTGGCAATCCGTTTCAGCTTACCTTCATTATGAATCAATCTCTTATTGATGTCATAAAGCTGTTCAACCAAAGCTTCAATACGATTTTGGTTTAAAGAAAGAGATTTTACTGCTTGAATCAACTCACCCTTTAATTGAATATATTTCTTCTTCTGAGAAGAAGTAAGGGCCCCCTCTTTACGCTCTGCCAAACTGCTTTCAACATGCTGATCTTGTAATTTTCGTAATTTCACATAGGTTTGAGCAATAAAATCCAATGTTTCCATAACTTGAGGACAAAGCTCATTTTCCATTGCAGCAAGCGATAAGTTAACATCGTCATCGTCTTCTTCATCATCGTCTTCAATATTTCTCTCTCCTGCGCTCTCCCCCATATTACGTATACCAGAAGACATTTTTTCTTCTACCGTCTTATCAACTTCACTTCGCTCAATAATAGGAGCCTGCTTTGCTTCTGGACCAGCATAAGTCGTTTCAAGATCAATAATTTCACGAAGAAGAATACGCTGCTCTTTTAACTCATCACGCCAGATAATAAGAGCCTGAAAAGTCAAAGGACTCTCACAAAGTCCCGCAATCATTGTCTCACGCCCTGCTTCAATACGCTTAGCAATGGCAATTTCGCCTTCCCGCGAAAGAAGCTCAACAGCTCCCATCTCACGCAAATACATACGCACCGGATCATCCGTACGATCTGTTACTTCGCGTTTATTCGTTGTCGTTGCAATTGCGTGGCTAGAGGCTTCTACTAAATCACCACCCTCTACCGTAACTTCTTCTTCATAATTTTCAGAATCAACTTCATCCTCATCATCCACAACATTAACCCCCATCTCAGAGAACATCGCCAAGATATCTTCAATTTGTTCGGATGTAACCTCGTCAGAAGGAAGAACTGCATTGAGTTCATCCATTGTTACGTAACCATTTTTTTTGGCAAGCTTAATCATTTTCTTGATGGCATCATCAGAAAAATCAAGAAGAGGACTATCCAAACTCGCTTGGCTTGTTACTTCTGCATTATCTTTCTGTTTAACCTTTGTTGCCATACCATAACTCCACTCGATCACTTCACAGTTTCCATGTAACCATAGTTTCCATGTGACCAGTTTGTTTGTTCTCACTAAAATCTACCAATAGTTACTCATATATACTTCCTTTTAAGAGATTACTATTGGAAAGAATACATTTTGTATATGCCCTGACATCCAGACAAACTCGACATCCAGACAAAAACGCGGGAAAACTCCAGAAGTTTCCCCGACACCTCTCAGCCCTTCTGAGATAATCTCTGTACCCTATCGTAAGAACCAATTTCCCGCTTTTCCTAAAATTTACCCGCTTTTTCTAAAATTTAATTGTCATCTTTATAAAAATGTCACTCCACATAAAGTTCCTCATCTAAAATTTAAGTGACTGATTCGCATTAAAAAAGCGAATCATTTTATCGTATCTCGTGTATTCCCGTCTATTTTTTCATCCAACCAACTTCCAAACCCTTCAATTAACGCTTCTGTTGCCTGCATCTGCTCCAGCTCATTTTTTACCTCACGAAGCAGATCAAAAACCTCACTCTTAGGATTTTCTACAAGTTGCTCTTCAATATCCTGTAATCTCTTATGTAGGTGGTGTTCTTGAAGATGCAAGTAGACAGCTTGTTTTAATATAGCACGTGCATCTTCTATAGGGGCTCCACCAAGGATAATACGCATACCAATATTTTGCACAAGATGTTTCATACGCTCTAACAGAGCTTTTTGTTCTCTTTTCTCTAAGAATGCAACCATCGTCTCTTTATCATGAAGCTGTTGGTCCCCAAGAATTTCCAACATAGCTTGATGAAGAGTTATCAATTGAGTATTTTTTAATTCTAACTCAGAAAGAATTTCAAAATTTTCATACCACAACTCAGGATAGTAAGCTAAAGTGAGTAAAATCACTGCTTCACGCAAAGGAATAGATTGCGAAGAATTTCGTACTATTTCAGAATTTGCTAACAGAGAAAAGGTTTGATCTTTAAAGGTCCTATTTGGTGAAGATTGATCATATCGCCCTCCCCCCTTTTTTTTCGAAAAAGAGGGACGAAAAAAATCAAAAAGGCGTTTTTTTACATCTTGCAAATAATAACGGCGGACATCTTCATCCTTAATCGTAAAAATTTGTTGTTTCAGTTGTTTTTCTAGCGCTGCTCGTGTCTCTGGAATTTCAAAATGCTTTCCATAGGTAGCTCGCCACCATAAAAGCTCACTCAAAGGAATTGCCTTTTGCAAAAAAGAAGAAAAAAGCTGTGCTCCACCAGCACAAACAATTTCATCAGGATCTTTCCCTTGTGGCAACAAAACAAAGCGTACACAAACCCCAGCCTTTAAAAGAGGCAACACACGATCAGCAACACGAAAAGCAGCTTTTAAACCAGCATCATCACCATCAAAACACAAAATGGGCTCCTTCCCCATCTGCCATAAAAGCTCAATTTGCGCTTCCGTTAATGCTGTCCCTAAGGGCGCTACGACTCCTTCAAAACCAGCTTTAGTCAATGCAATGACATCCATATACCCCTCAACAACAAGAAGTGAATGAATTTTTTCATCGCCAACAAAGCGACTATTTTTGCGAGCTGCTGCCGCGTTATAAAGTATATTTCCTTTATGAAACAGCACTGTTTCAGGGCTATTGAGATATTTTGCTCGTGTCACTTTCTCTAATGCACGCCCTCCGAAAGCCACCACACGTCCGCGCAAATCTTCGATAGGAAACATAATGCGATTTCTAAATCGGTCATAAGAATCCGCGCTCTCCTCATGCACTGAGAGAAGCCCACATTCTTCCATTTGCTTTATTGAAATGCCCCGTGCACTCAAAGCTTCTTTCAAAGCTGTACGCCTTACCGGTGCAAAACCAATGCGGAAACGCTCTACAAGCTCTGGTGTAACACCACGTGCATCCAGATAACGACGTGCTTGCGTACCTTCTTTATCGCGTAAATTATATTGGAAAAAATCTGTAGCAATTTTCATCACATCATAAAGGTCAGCTTTTTCCAGTTGACGTTTATGACTTTGTGAATCCAAAATAGGGAGTTTCATTCCCGCAAAATCAGCCAAACGCTCTACACTTTCTGAAAAGTGCAATCCATCAAGCTCACACAAAAAGGTAAAAATATCTCCACTTACACCACAACCAAAACAATAATAGCGCCCTTTATGATCATCACAATGAAAACTTGGCGTTTTTTCACCATGAAATGGACAGCAACACCAAAAGTCTCCCCGTGAAGGCTTACTTTTTCGAGGATCAAAATCCACCCGTTGCCCAATCACTGTTGAAATTGGGAGTCTCGTACGCAGTTCATTAAGGAAATCGGGCGGAAAACGCATTATCTCTCACAGAGTTTGAAAATTCTTTTTTGCATATTTAACGACTTTAGAGCATAATTCCAATACTTCCTCTTAAGCAGTTGTAAAATTTTAAACCCTCAACTGCATATATTTTTAGAAATGGAGAATAAAAAAGTGATCGAATTTATTGTTCAATATCCGTGGTTAGAGGCTATTTCTTGGCTTATTATTCTTACTATAGCTGCCCTTTTAGTGAACTTTCTAGGACGAAAATTACTTATTCACGGAGCAAAAAAACTCTCTTCTTTTCTTCCCAAAAATACAACGATCGATATTAATAATGCTATTCAATACATGGCAAATATCACTTCAGCTTTTATTCTTTCAATTGGTGTTAATTTTATTCCAACATTGCCCGATGCATTTAGCACTGTCATCGGTAATGTTGCCAACGCCTTCATTATCTTTTTTGTTGTCCTGACAATTTCTTCCTGTCTCAATGTCATTAACATCCTTTACGAACAACGACCAACAGCACGACTAAAACCAATAAAAGGTTATATTCAAATTGCTAAAATTGCACTTTTTGCTGTTGCAACAATTTTAATGGTTGCTACATTGATTGACCGCTCCCCTCTTATTCTCTTCTCCGGTCTTGGTGCAATGGCCGCGGTTCTCATGTTAATTTTTCAAGATACGCTCCTTTCTCTCGTTGCCGGTATTCAAATTTCATCCACTGATATGGTTCGCGTTGGAGATTGGATTGAAATCCCCAATCTCGGTGCCGATGGTGATGTTATTGAAATTGCCTTGCATACTGTTAAAGTTCAAAATTTCGACAACACCATCACCTCAGTTCCTATCCGTAAACTTGTGACCGACCCTTTTAAAAATTGGCGTGGAATGCAAGAATCGGGTGGCAGACGCATCAAACGCTCCCTTTTTATTGATCAATCAAGTATCCATTTTCTCACAGAAGAAGAACAAAAATATCTTTCTCGATTTAATTTATTAGAAAATTATTTCACGCAAAAAGTAGCAGAAATTGATCAATGGAATGCTCAATTAGATAAAAATCATGATGTCTTAGCCAATACGCGCCGTTTAACCAACATTGGAACTTTTCGTGCTTATGTTTTTGCTTATCTACAACAGCATCTAAATATCAACCCTAATATGACCTATATGGCAAGGCAATTACCTCCTACAGAAAATGGTTTACCCTTAGAAATCTATTGCTTTACGAACACCACTGTTTGGATAGACTATGAACAAATTCAAGGCGATATTTTTGATCACCTTTATTCTATTCTGCCCTGTTTTGGTCTAAAGGTTTTTCAAAATCCAAGCGGTTATGATTTTAATCAAGTATTAAAAGCAAAAGTGAAATAAAAACAATAAACTTCAATTTATTAATTTTGAAGTAACCACATTCACAACAACAAAGAAAGAATAAAGTATCATGAATGGTTCATTGGTACTCCTTCATCTTACCGGCGCTATTTCTTTACTTCTCTGGGCCACACGCATGGTGCGCACAGGAATTGAACGCGCCTATGGTGACAGACTTAAATATAAAATGTGCCACGTCATTTCAAAACCATTGTTTGCTGTAAGTTTTGGACTTTTTACAGCAATGATTTTACAAAGCTCTACAGCAATAACGCTCCTCGTTGGTTCTTTCGTTGAATCTGGTTTTGTCTCTGGAGTAGCAGGACTTATGGCTGTACGTGGAGGAGAATTAGGGTCAGCAATCGTTGTAAAAATTCTCACCTATGACCTCACTCTTGTTGTGCCCTTGTGTCTTTTAATTGGCACTTGTATCTTCATGACAACAGAAAAACGTGAATGGCGTCAAATAGGACGTATTGTCATCGGTATTGGTCTTTTGATTTTATCTTTAGAGATGATAAGTACAGCGACAGAACCTTTACGTGAAAGCGAAATTTTGCCTAGCATCATTCGTTATCTTTCAACCGATCCTGTTTCCTCTTTTTTGTTGGCTGCTGGCTTAACCTACCTCTTACATTCATCCATCGCAGGAATCATTTTGCTGGTCAATTTTGCCAATTACGATCTTATTCATACGCAACTCTGTGTTGTCATGGTTCTTGGTGTCAACTTTGGCTCTTCTCTTATAGCACCACTTTTAACGCGCAACGCCTCTCCTAATACCCGCCTCGTTCCCTTAGGAAATTTACTCATGCGTGGGGCCGGTTCAATCCTTATACTTATCTTATTTCTCTCCTTTCACCCTCCCATCACATGGCTTGGCAATAACGCCCCTACTCAAGTAATCAACGCCCATATCATTTTTAATGTTTTCATTCTCCTTGCTGGAATACCACTTTCAAAATGGGTTTTAAAATTAACCACTCAGATCGTGAATATAAGTGCAAAAAAAATGCAAGCTAACAAAACGCTCAATTTATCCGATCAAACGGCTCTTGATGACAGTGTTCTTGAACGCCCAACTCTCGCTCTCTCAAATGTCATGCGTGAAGTCATTCATATTTGTGATCTTGTAGACATCATGCTAGAAAAAATCATGGGACTTTATGAAAATCCTGATCCCAATATTATTCGTGAACTCAACCAACTCAACACCATATTGGACAAAAAACATATCGCCATCAAACTTTATCTTGCACGATTAGCGGGACAAAAATTATCTGACGAAGAAGCTTTTCAAACGCAAGAACTTCTAGGCGCCTGTATAAAATTAGACCAAGCAGGCGATATCATTATTCATAATATGCTGATGCTGGTTAAAAAGAAACAACAAAAAGGTTTACAGTTCAGCAGCGAGGGCTGGAGTGATCTCCTTCGTTTCCACGCCATTGTACTAGCCAACGCGCATATAGCATTTAACGTTCTCGTCTCACGTGATACACATACTGCACACCTATTGGTACAAAAAAAAGATCAACTACGAAACTTAGAAAAAGAGATGAGTTTAAAACATTTTAAACGTCTGCGTGAAGGGGATCTCAAAAATGTAGAATCATCCAGTCTTCATCTCGACACTGTGCGCGACCTCAAACAAATCAACTCTCTTTTGACCTCAATGATCTACCCCATTTTAGAAGAACAGGGACTTCTTCAAAGTTCTCGTCTACGCACCCCTGCTGAAGAACAAACAGAAAAAACTTAAACTTTTCAAATAACTTGAATAAAACACACATCACATCGATTATTCAATTTTGAATATGGTCAAGATATTGATTTAATCAAAACATCTTATTATTTGACAATTTAAATGAGCTTTCTTCATCGTAAATTTCTTTCATTTAAAATCTATTCATGATGAATTGCTCAAAGTCATTTGCTTGCACATTACAAACAAAGCAGCATGTAGAATAGAACTCTTGAAGAAAGACATAAAAATGCCTAACCATCTCAAAGCCAAGACTGTTAAACACATAAAGATTAGGTCAAGAGTATGATAGTTCCAACCTAAACTCGCCTTGTAAAAAGGGGATCGCTTCACAGTAGCAGCAAAACAGAAATGCTCTATAAGGAATGCAAAACCCCACAAAAATGCAATATTTATATCAAGATCTGTAGAGGTTAAACCTATACAGCCACGCTATAACGTGTCAACAAAGCAGTTTTAATTTCAACATCATTGATATCAATTGGCAAGCTCCAAACTTTTAAATATCCATTTTACTTATTGCTTTAATCACAGTTGTTTTTTTCAATTTAAGAGAGAGCTTTAAAAAGCTTATAAATACACTTTATGAGTTATTAAAACATTTTCACTAATATTTTCTTATTTTATTCGTATTTCTAAATTAATTAATTTGTTTATAAATTAAAATGTATTATATATTTATACTTATTAAGTATTATTATGATACAAATGTGAATATTATTTTAATATAAAGGAAAGTAATAAGTAAAATATCTAAAAGCAATATCCTTTCCACTGGGTAAAAAAGGAATAAACCTTGATTTTTACAAAGTTTACTCTAGTTACAATTTAAATTCAGGCAAAGGAGGGTATCATGGAAAATGCAAACATCGGCTGGATTGCAGCTATTGTTATCGGCGGGATTGCAGGTTGGGCCGCACAGTATATTATGAAAAGCCAAACAGGAATATTGTTAAATATTATCTTAGGGATTATTGGCGCTGCGCTAGCAAGCTTTCTTTTTAGTCTTTTAGGTGTAAGTTTTGCTGGTTGGCTTGGCTATCTTATTTCAGGTTTTATAGGAGCCTGTATTCTTATATGGATAGGACAAAAAATTCGATCATAGAGTATTTATTTTTTACACCTTTTGGAATTCAATACAAAACTAGGAAACAACTAGCAGAGTTTGAAATATTTCCTTGTAACTTGTTGTTACCAATTTTGATATGATGGTGAGATGCTTAAGCTGCGATTTTAGGCATACACCATCACCGTATTATAAAACGAAATGCAGTAAAGAACTTTATAACGCACCATTTCATACCTATATAAACTTACGCATATCAGGAGAGATATGTTGCGTTATTTTAACGAAATACGAACTGATTTTTGTACCACGTGCGCAAATCCAGCATATCTCACTGTAATAACAATTCATAAGGTTACAAAAATCACTAACGATGATTAAAAATTCTACCGTATAATGCTAATACCTATACACTCTATCAACAATACCCTTTTTACCAAGAAAACTCGAAGAGCTTTTTTGCATCTTAAGAAATAAAGAGAGACGGTAAGAACAAAATGATAAAGAATTTTTTCTAATCTATGAAATAAAATAGTATATAAAATAAATATGAAATAATATTAATGTAACTTTATTATAGAATTACTACACATTATGTTATGTGAAGTAATTTTTAACAATTTTAATAATATAATATATTTTAAATTTTTCAAAAATATATGCATTAATATAAACTTCTTGATTATAAAGAATACGATCCCCTTTACATCTCAATTCAAAAGATTTGAATATCTCTTCACTTTCTAAAGTATAAAATAAAATTTTGTTCCTCTTAAAACTTCCTCTTTATATCATCTTGCATAGATGAATTTTTAGCTCTTCTTTATATGCGTTACAAACGAATTTTAAAGTACGAAACATTTTTCCCATTGCTCTCATGCGATAAAGAAATTTCCGTAACGCATTGTGAAAGCGCCTTGGATAAAACATAATACCTTATTTTGCTTTTTTAATGAAAATAATCCTATAATATATACTTCCCGCATATCTTCTTTTAAAGACCTTTGCAATCGACTTTCCCTTTGATATCTTCCTGTTAAAATCTTGCTGCTTCTCCTTGTATTACAATAGAGCTATCTATTTAACCCAACATAACATATGGAATAAGACTTTAGCTGTGGAGTAAAACGATGTCTGATCTTGAAGATTCCATCTTACCGCCTCTAAAGTGGTTCTCTGATCAAAATCCTCCAATACCAGAAAGCGTTCGCGATTGGCTCATGGAATCGGGCTCGATGACGCTTCGATTAAAGAAATATTGTACCTGCCTCCAAGTTCAACCACAACGCGAATGTTTTATTACGCGAGATAAATTAACAGAAGAAGCAGAGCATCTCCCCGAAAGTGCGCGTTATTGGCTACGCGAAATCATATTAATGGGAGATAATAAACCTTGGCTCCTTGGACGCACTGTAATTCCACAAGAAACCCTCCTACACAATCAAGCCTTGATGCATTTGGGAACTGTACCTCTAGGACATTATTTATTTAACAATGACAAATTAACCCGCGATTACATTCATATTGGTCAACAAGGTGCGCTATGGGCACGCCGTTCCCGTTTGCGGTTAACGGGTAAGCCATTGTTGCTAACTGAACTATTTTTAACAGATTCACCACTGTATCCCCACAAATAGAGGTTACTCATTTTATTCTGCATAACTTATAGATTTCATATAGCTTATAAGGGATTTAATCAGAGAAAAGAATTTCAAAATTATCTCAAGAACACATTAAAAACAAAGACTTCTTTTCAAAATATCTTTTTATTTCATAAACTCAGCTTAAAAATGTCTCCCCTAGAAAAAACGTTCTAAAATTCTGATTTTCTTATCATTAAAACCAGCACTTGAATTAAAAAGATACACGCCATATTGATAAAACCATCTATATTTAAATTTCTTACCGAATAATCACTACTCTAAATATGGTAACTCTTTATCAAACAAATGCTTTGAAACAGCAAAAAAGACAATAATACACTCCCCAAAATTGGAAATCTGTATCGATTAACTTAATCATCCTGTTTTAAAATTTTTAACAGTGCAAATAATAGATTTTTTTTAAAAGTAAAAACTCTATAACCTTTTTGTTTTTTAATGATCTAACAGCTTTGAAGAACAGAAAATATAATACTTAAAAGATGTTTTACTGCTCTATGAGCTCCAAAAAAGTTTCGTTTATTTCAAAAAAATATTTTTTGATAATAGTATGTATATAAAAAATAAATGATATTTATCAACATCCTACTGATTTATAAAGGTGACACACAATAAAAAATATTTTCCCATCCCCTTGAATTAACAAGATCTATTGCAATTTTTTACGAAGACTATTGCACACTTTAGAAAAATTCATTTGCCCCGCATACCGTTCCTTAAGCCACGCCATCACCTTACCTATATCGCGTAATTTTTCAGCCTTTGTTTGTGCTAAAGCTTCACAAAGAACCTGTTCTACTTCCATCTCCTTAAGTTGATAGGGAAGAAATTCACGAATAACTTCTATTTCTGCTTGTCCTCTCTCTGCCAATTCCAAGCAACCAGACTCTTTATAGGCTCGCATCAATTCTTCACGCTGTTGAAGCATTTTAGTGAAAACAGACTGTATCTGCTGATCATCCACTTCTAGCTTCCCCTCATCATAATAAAGAATATCACGATCCCTAACTGCAGCATTCATTAAACGAAGTGTAGCAAGACGCGCACTATCTTGCACTTTCAAAGCAGCCCTAAGAGCCCCATCAATCTGGTTACGCAACATAAATTTATCCAATTTTGTTCAAGAAGAATATGCCTTTTAACCAATCTTTATCCATCTTGCAATGGAAGATAAAAAAATAATTAAGGACTCGATCTTCGAAAAGTTAAAACAAGACTTTACCTCTTCATGGAATGTACTTATACTGCCTATTTCAAGCGAAACGTTACCAGAATAATATACACAGCATCTGTTAAAGGTATGATTTTTGTGTAAAGTTGGTCATTATACCTTTCAGAGAATAAATTGTGGATACATACTATGATACAAGCAACTTCACCCAGCCACCCTTGGAGTATCAAAAAACCGACAGCCCTCTTAGTCTTAGCAGATGGAACCGTTATTGAAGGCAAAGGAGCAGGTGCTACAGGTATCGCTGAAGCTGAAGTGTGTTTTAACACCGCCATCACAGGCTATGAAGAAATCCTCACCGACCCGTCATACACACAACAAATCGTTAATTTTACTTTTCCTCATATAGGAAATGTAGGGGCAAATAGCGAAGATATTGAAGATCTCTCTCCTCTCAATTGTCATGGTGCTGTTGGCGCTATTTTCAAAGCAGATATTACACATCCCTCAAATTATCGATCCAATGAAAATCTTCATCAATGGCTTAAAACGCGTAAAATTATTGCACTTTGTGGTATTGATACACGTGCACTCACAATTCTTATTCGTGAAAAAGGTGCACAAAATGCTGTCATTGCACATGATGCTAATGGAAACTTTGATATTCCTTCTTTAAAGAAACGTGCGCAAAAATGGCACGGTCTCGTCAATCTTGACCTTACGAAAGACGTGACATCTCAATCATCAATGCAATGGAATGAAAAACCATGGAGTTGGAATAAAGGATACGGTACAAACAATGTGCACAATCTTCATATCATTGCAATTGACTACGGTATTAAGCGCAATATTCTTCGCCTTATGGCAACACAAAAAGCCCGCATTACTGTTGTGCCTGCCCACACAACTGCAAAAGAAATTCTGGCAATGAACCCTGATGGCGTTTTTCTTTCTAATGGACCAGGAGACCCCGCAGCTACAGCTCAATATGCCATTCCAACGATTAAAACATTAATTGATCATAATTTGCCAATTTTTGGAATATGTCTTGGTCATCAACTTCTCGCTCTTACGGTTGGTGCAAAAACCGTGAAAATGCACCAAGGACATCATGGTGCCAACCACCCAGTTAAAGACCTTAACACTGGAAAAGTTGAGATTGTATCGATGAATCACGGTTTTGCCGTAGATTCTTCCTCTTTACCACAACATGTTCAAGAAACACATATTTCTCTCTTTGATGGTTCAAACTGTGGTATTCGAATCATTGGAAAACCTGTTTTTTCTGTTCAATATCACCCCGAAGCTTCTCCTGGACCACAAGATAGCCACTACCTCTTTCAGCATTTTTGTGATCTCATTATGAATTATAAAAAAATATCTTAAAATAAAAAGCCTCACCTTTTAACTTCTCTCCTTTAAATTATATCATCTTCCTACGCACAATTATATTATTTTTATACCTACAACTTATTGAAGTTGTATTATTATTTATCATTCTGAAACTAAAAAGAGCACACTGAATAGCTTAAATTTTTCTCCTTCCTCTTCTCTTAAGGTCGTATCCATCAAAATCATTGGCTTCTCCCCCCAAGCAAGGTAAGTGTATCGATAAAAACTATTTTTAAAAAGAGTAAAGTGTCTAACCTTCGAAAATACAATTTTAAGCATTCTATTTTGCATGAGAAGCATAACTCCTCCTAAAGAATAAAGAAATTAAAGTGTGAGACAATGCAACAAATCTCTACTTTTTAAAAGATATTGCCGTAGATGGTTTTGAAAACTGTAAAGCCGAATAAAAAAGTAATAGCAAAACAGAAAACATCTTTTCAATTTTACAACTTTATATTCTTCCAAAATGAGGTTTTCTTTCGATTCCAGAAGTTATGCCAACAAATATAAGCAATATTTACTTCCAATTTGCCATATAAAATTTGGAATTGTTCATACAATACTGATACATCTAACGCAGATACGTTTTAATCTTTTGTTTTCAATATGCTGCTGCATTAGCACTGGATATTAATTTGCAAGCAATAGAAAAAATACGGACTCCCCTATACAAACAATATCACAAAATAAAAAAATTATTTGCACTAAATGAAAAGGAGATATCGATATTTTATATAACACTTTGTTAAACAAATATCACAAAAAACTTTCTGCCTATAAAATGATACATTTTGTTTATCTTGTGCATTCTTCTAGCAAAATAGTACGTACCGGCCTCTCTCAACAAATTAACGTACCCGCAAGGCAAAAATAACTGTCGCAACGACAAGAAGAAAAAAGCCTCCAACAAAAGGAGCACCTGAAAAATAAAACAGTGCATTTTTATCTGTAAAACATTCAAAAAGAAACACATAAAAAACAGAACCAAATGTTAAACTTAATGAAATAACAGATGTCATCGCTCCTTGCAGTTCTCCTTGTACATTTGTCGGTACCTGCGCTGAAGCAATCGCACGTATAGGTGCATGAACAAGATATTCAAGCATTGTACACATACAAACCATATAAACCATCCACCCCTGCGTCGCGAATGTATAGCCCAGCATAGCAACGGAGGCAAACAAAAGCCCCACTATAACAATATGCCAATCACTCCATCGTTTAGAAAAATAAGGCAAAAAGAGAGCGACTACAATAAATTGGCCTATCCCAAAAACACTATAGGAGAGTCCAATAGAAAAAGAACTCCAATCATAGCGTTCTTTTGCAATGAACGCCCAAATGCTTAACCATACAGATTCCGCAAACCAATAAAGAAAAAAGACCAATAACACCCAAAGAACCATCGGATATTGTTTCAGATGCCAAAAAGCACCTAAGGGATTTGCCCGCTTAATATCAAAAAAGCGCCTATTCCATAAAGAAAGGGTTTCTGGAAGCATAACCCAAGAAAAAATAAAATTAATGAGTGAAAAACCAACAGCAAAATAAAACGGAATACGCGGACCAAACTGACCTAAAAAACCACCAATAAACGATCCTAAAATAAACCCCAATGCGGATGCAATGCCTAACAGACCAAAATTGCGTGTACGGGTTTTATCATCAGATATATCCGCAAGATAAGCTGTACAAGTTGCAAAACTAGCGCCACTTATCCCTGACAAAAGACGCCCGATAAATAACATAGAATAGCTCCATGCTATAGCACATATGAGATTATCAAGAGCAAAGCAGATAATAGAGAGAAGCAAAATAGGACGACGACCATAACGATCAGAGAGATTGCCAATAACAGGAGCAAATAAAAACTGCATCACTGAATAAGCTGCAAGTAATTTTCCTCTTTCTACAAAAGATGTACTAACCTCTTTTCCAGTTAATTGAGAAAAATATTCAGGCAAAACAGGACAAATGATCGCAATACAAAGAATATCTAACAATAAAGTGATGAACACTAAAATGAGCCCACGCTGAACAAATTTCGGATTGAGCATTTGGTCTTGCATAACATACACACTATTTTACGCATACAATGACTCCCCCGCTATCTTTTAACTCCCTTTTCCTTTTAAAAGTATTCTATACCGTATACTTTTCACATACAAAATAATAACAAAGTAAAAATTTAAGTAAGAGTCAAGATAAAACTGTAAAATTACGTTTTAATTGGTGTATCTTTAGTTGCTATCTCATTGTCAAAGAATAAAAATTTTTTTTGCATTATACGAACAAAATATTTGTGCGACAAACTCATGAACAAAATTTCATGAAACACAGAGTATTTCCAATAGTTTTAGAGACATTACGATGAATTTTATCAGACATCATTTTACCCTCTCATCCCACCGTTTTCAGGAATCTCAATTCCATTGGATACGTTAGATATCCTATAGTAATTGAAACCTTTTAAAAGATAAGCTCTTAAAAAATTTTCTTACCCTCAGAATATGCTATAAAGTTAAAGCAGCAACACCAGAATAGCTTAACAACGTAAAAAGCTCATCATATTTTTAAAAATATTTATTTGACAATAATTTTGATTAAAAAATAAGTATATTATAGAGAAAAATCCTTTAATTCTATAATCTTAGAAAAGATTCATATCGTTTGCAATTTGTGTAACCTTAAAAACCATGATTTTATCTTTATATTCATTGATACTCTTAATGATTGTATGCTAGCATTAAATCTAACGATGATCATGATAAGCATTTAAAAAATAGCACTTTTAGAAATAGTTCGTCATGAATTTTTAATTCAAAATGGTGTATAAAATGCGAAAAATATCCCTATTAATTCTCATATTAATGTGGGTAACAGGATGTGATGTTCAGGATTCTGATTCACAAGAGAGTACTGTAGAAAATAAAATAAAAACACAACAAACAACCAACGTAAACCTAGATCCCTATACTCTAAATAAATTAAATGCTCTTCTCAAAAAACGTTCAGAAACAAATTATCAGGAAAAAGGGGCACTAATTGACTTTCTTTCTGAAGCTTTTTTAGGGACACCTTACCAAGCAAATATGTTACATGGCTCAGAAAATACACCAGAAAAACTGATTATTGATTTTAGAGGCTTAGATTGCTTCACTTATCTGGATTATGTTGAAGCATTGCGCAAATCAACATCCCAAACAGAATTCATAAATAACGTCATAAAAACGCGTTATATTAACGGTAATGTTCATTTTTTAAATCGGAAACATTTTTTTACGGATTGGGCTTATAGAGAATATAAACTCGCCACTGATATTACCGCTGAAATAAGTCCCCATGCGGTAAAAATAGAAAAATATCTCAATAAAAAAGCTGATGGTGGAAGCTATCTACCTGGGTTGCCAGTTGTGAAACGCACAATAACGTATATTCCAAGTAACTTTATTAATGAGGAGGTTATAGGTCGTTTACAGTCTGGTGATTTCATTGGTATTTATACGAAACTTGCTGGATTGGATGTAACACATGTGGGCTTCTTTATCATGACAGATAAAGGGCCAATGTTAAGAAATGCTTCTTCACGAAAAGAAAACGAAAAAGTCGTTGATTCTCCTTTTATGAATTATGTTGAAAAAACACCAGGAATCATTGTTTTAAGAGCTCTTGAATAACATCATAGCGATATGAAATATCTTCTCTATTCTTAAAATATATACTGTCGTTATTCAGGTAAACATCTAACTTCGTTCAAGCTATACGGATACAATATATTTGTTTACAGTTTTAAGAGAAAAAAGTCGTTTTGATCTAACTTTGTTTATAAGTATGACAAAATCATTTTTGGAGAAATTACGGATTTGTAATCACTTTTACTGGTTGAACGATAAAGACAGAAAAAACTCTATTATAGTATCACGCTTTCCTTTCATATTCTCAACCAAGAGTTATCTTTAGATTACCGCTAATCTGATCTTTACGAATATAACGCAAAAGACACAAACGAACGTTTGTAAAAATAAGTAAAAGTAAAGCCAGATATGTTTGGTGGTTGTTTCATAAAGTATTCTATAAAAATTCGATCTACCTCTCTAATTTATTGCATATAAATTTTTGACTTTATAGCTTTTTTTTCCTTATAAAGTCTTTGCTTTTTGTTATTATCTATAAATTAAAATAGCCCTGATATAGCAGCATATTATGATTAGGATGCACCAGTACTGTACGAGTCCTTGTAAAATTTTGATGCCAGATTGGAATGAAAATATGAAGGCATCAATTAAAAAACAGTTTCTATCTTTAGCATCATTCTTTAGTTCAGCTTTACAATTTTCTACAGTAACGACAATAATATCCTTTAAAGAGTAGAGTTATGAGCATGATTTTTGTTTTTTCATCTTTTAATGAGTCCCCCATCCTTCATGCAATAAAGAACACTCTAAACAGAACACATTGTATCGATAAAACAACACATTTATTAGCAACAATAATGACGATTAATCTATGGTCACAAACTTTAAAACCCTATTCATAACTTTTATACAAAATTTATAATTAAATCTCATTAAACTTATTACGAAGGCTTCACTCCTCCTCGCCCTAAGAAACGAAACATCTACTCCCGACAGTCTGTAAACGATCCGTTTTCTTAAATGGATTTAAGCTGCTAACCATTTCATGAGATTCACTTACAAAAGAATACACCGGCAAGTCCTATTTTGAATATTTACTCCATACTCTAAAAACACTTAATAGATCAAATTTTATATGCCTTATCTCACCACACCTTAAATGACAGTGTTTTAACGAAATAGAATAAATCTTGCCTTAAATACTCTGTTTAACCTTGTATACTTGATTGATGCAAAAATTAAATCAACAAAAGAGCATCATTGTATTTTCGAGAGGTATGAATCACCCTATCATAAAAAAACAGTCTAACATAACAGACAATTTGAAAAATCTTTTTATATAAAAGGGATTACCGTTGTACCGGGAGGCAATTTTGCCTCATCTTCAGGCTCGACATGAATAGAAATACGCACATTATCAAATTCTTTTTGAAGAACAGCTTCGATTTTATCACAAATTTTATGTGCTTCTCCTACCTGCATTACAGCAGGCACAACCAAATGAAACTCTATAAAAGTAACCCTTCCAGCAACACGCGTCCGTAAATCATGGACCTCAAGCGCACCCGATGCATTTGCAGAAATCAGTTCCCGAATCCGCATGCTTTCATTCAATTCAACACCAACGTCCATTAATCCCTGAACAGCATTTCTAATCACCTTCCAGCCCTGTAAGAGAATATTAACGGCAACGATTATCGCTAAAATTGGATCTAAAGCTCCCCATCCTCCGACAAAACCGGCAATCAAACCAATTAAAATTGCAAGCGAAGTAAAAACATCTGTTATAAAATGCACTCCATCAGCTTTAAGAGCCGGTGAGCGATGGAGTTTTCCCTGCCAAATAAGAACCATTCCCCACATACAATTTATGACAGTTGCAATAAGATGAATAACAAGCCATATTCCAGGTTTCTGCAACAATTTAACGGTAGAAAGAGCTATCCATGCTTCTCTTAAAATAACAATTGCGGCAATAATAATGAGTACCCCTTCAAGAATTGCGGAAAAATATTCCGCTTTATGATGCCCAAAGGGATGATCATGATCTGCTGGCTTCATACTCACTTTAACAGCCCACCATGCTGCCAATGACGCAAGGATATTAACAATTGATTCCAATGCATCAGAATAAAGTGCAACCGAACCTGTGATGTGATATGTCCAATATTTCAAAGCAAAAACAATACACGCAATAAAAATAGAGTATAAAGTCAAGCTTTGTATATTGATTTTTACATCCATGAACCTCATCCTTTTCTTCACGAAATAGGGAATTAATATTTTCAACCATATCATTATACTTTTGGCATAACGACGATCTTTCCTCAATATTACAGAAGCTTCATCATACAATAAACGCCTCAGCTCACCATTATTATCGTAAAAACTGCTCAGTTACACGAACAGCACCAATAAATAAAGAAGAGAGAAAATAATAGAAAAAAGAGCTTTCCCAAGAGCAATCAAACACATAACCTTCATTATTAATCGTTTTCTGAATAACTTAAAGCCATCTCACTTCTCATAAACGAAAAACTTTTTTTGCTCAAATCTATCATGATCATGCATTATTTTTCAGTCTTATGATGTGCATTATACCCCATTTATAAGCCATCGTTGCACCTTAGAAAAAATATCTTAGCACTCTACGGTAACTTTACAGGTCAACTGGATTTTAAAATATGATTTACTAAAAAATTTAGATATAAAAAGAAGAACAATGATTACCCTCAAAAAAAAAGAATCTGGGCATTGGGGACCCAGATTCTTTTCCCTTAGAAATTAAGGGCATACAGAACTTGGGAAATAGCGGGGACCCAAGACACTGCACCCGATACGAGAAAAAATATATGATTCCGTATCAGTATTTTTACATTATACCTATGGTTGCATATTGTCAATACAAATTCTACCATAAGTTTTAAAATAATGTTTTTTTATCTCTTTTTTTTAAATAAAACAAATTCTAACATCTGGAAATCATAAGAAAAAAGCACTAAAAATCTCGCATGCATTTGAATATCACAACAATCAATGAAACAGATGATCCACGCCTAAAAGCCTATCATAATATCCGTGAAAAAGATCTTGTTGGACGGCAACATCAATTTATTGCTGAAGGCAAAGTAACATTGTCCGCATTACTACATTCGAAAGAGTTTTCTGCCATCTCACTGCTCATCGTAGCAAACCGTCTCTCTGGACTTCTACCGCTTTTAGAAAAAACACAGCCTCTATGTCCCATTTATTGCGTTCCACAAAAAGTTATGGATAATATCACCGGCTTCCATGTTCATCGTGGTGTTCTGGGTATTGGTAAACGCAAAATACTGCCATCCTTACAAAGTTTTTTACAACATCTTCCAGAAAAAGCTTTGATTCTTGTTTTATGTGGTATCTCGAATCACGATAATATGGGATCAATTTTTCGTAATGCAGCAGCCTTTGCCAGTAATGGCATTATTGTCGACAAAACCTCATGCGATCCACTTTATCGCAAATCAATAAGAGTGTCTGCCGGTGCTGCTTTAAAAGTACCCTATACGCAAGACGCTGATATAAATGACATTATAGCTGCTCTAAACGATGAAAACTTTCATCTTTATGCACTCTCCCCTTCTGCCTCACACACTCTCAAGCAAGCCAACAAAACCAAAAGAATGGCACTTATTTTTGGAACAGAAGGCGATGGCTTACCACCCCATATACTACAACAATCAAACACCTTACGTATTCCCATGACTGACGGTTTTGACAGCCTTAATGTTGCCACAGCCTCAGGTATTGCACTTGCTCATTTTACCAACTTTGACCACTAAAGATGATAACACTTCAAGTTATAAAACATACCCAATGTTGTATGTTATCTATCAGTCTCCAATAATATTGCCGTTCCCTAGCCTTTGAAAGCATTGATAAAAAACATTTTTACATTTTCTTTATCATCACTTTCCACACCCTAACCCACTTATGACGTGCAAAAGATATAATTTTGATGGATTCAATCATAAAACAAACTTTCAATGAAAAAATCTTCCGGAAGTCTCTCATTCAAGTTTAAGATTAAAAAATATCATTATAAATCAATTTACTATGCTTTATAAAGCTGTTGTTTTTAGTTCTGAGGAAACAGGATCTTTTGTTTCGAGATTGCATAAAACGCGCTTCAACATCATTTCAGTATCAGCTGCACGTTCTGAATGTGTTACAAATCCTCCCCCAAGAATACGCGCCTCATGACCATTTCCATCATAAAGAACGCAAGCTTGCCCTGGTGCCACACCATTTTCACATTCCAATAAATCAACGGAAAAAATACCTTCTTTATAATGTAAGCGCGCAAGGTGAGGAGGACGCGTTGAACGCACCTTTACAGCCACCTCAATACCTTGAGAAGGGAAATTATCTAACGACTCATCACCAAGCCAATTCACATCACGTAAAAAAAGCTTATGCGTTTCTAACATTTCACGCGGTCCAACAATAACACGTGCATTTTCCACATCGAGATAAACCACATAAAGCGCTTCACCCGTTGATACCCCAATACCACGACGTTGACCAACCGTATAATTAACAATTCCCGAATGTTTACCTAAAATCTTTCCATCAATATGGACAATAACGCCAGGATTAGCTGCTTCTGGACGCAGTTTTGCGATAACATCTGAATATTTTCCTTGTGGAACAAAACAAATATCCTGACTATCATGCTTATTGGCAACCACAAAGCCCATTTCTGCTGCCATTTCACGAACGCGGGCTTTTGGAAGGTCACCAAGTGGAAAACGCAAATAATCAATCTGTTCTTGTGTCGTTGCAAAGAGAAAATAACTCTGATCACGATCATTATCGAGAGGACGAAAGAGTGCTCGATGCGCTCCGTTGGAACGCGAACGAATATAATGTCCCGTAGCCAAAGCATCTGCCCCCAATTCGCGTGCCGTTGCTAATAAATCAGCAAACTTAACCGTTTGATTACATGCAATACATGGTACTGGGGTCTCTCCATGAGCATAACTTTCTGCAAAAGGATCAATAACAGCTTCGCGAAAGCGCTTTTCATAATCAAGAACATAATGAGGAATTCCTAGTGTTTCTGCAACGCGGCGTGCATCCTCAATATCTTGTCCTGCACAACACGCCCCCACCCGATGCGTTGCTTCCCCATGATCATAAAGCTGCAACGTAATGCCAATAACATTATACCCTTCCTTTTTCAAAAGACCTGCAACAACCGATGAATCAACCCCCCCCGACATCGCAACAACAATGCGAGAATCCTCAGGTTGTCCTGGTAAATCAAGACTGTTTAAAAACATGTATTCATTCTCTATTTAATGCTCTGTTTAATGGCTACCCATATGTTGACATTCTGATGCACGCTCTTCAGCACTTTTACACGATTGATTGTCTTTATATTATTTTTTTATCCTTTCCACAACCATAGGCATTATTTTCTTAAGAGCTGCTGCAAACAAAAAAAGAATGATGGAAATAAGGCATAATGGCAATCGTTTAGGAGAAATCCTTTTTTGCTCTTTTGAAAAATCCGGTAAAATATTGCAAGAATCTCTTCTACACACTTCAACTTGAGCTTCTTTTTACATACCCAATCACTTTATTAATTTTTTCTTTCAGCGCTTTTAGCTCTTTTTTAAATTTCATGCTCTATAAACGAATCAAGTCCTTGACTAAAGGTAGAGGATACGAATGAGCAACTTGATAAAAACACAAATGAAATATGTTATTGGGCCAGATGGAAGTCCGCTTACAATTGCCGACCTACCGCCGCAAACAACACGGCGCTGGGTGATTCGTCGCAAAGCTGAAGTTGTTGCGGCTGTCAGAGGTGGATTGTTAAGTCTTGACGAAGCGTGCCACCGTTATACTTTGACTGTAGAAGAATTTCTTTCATGGCAAAGTTTAATCGATGAACACGGTTTAGCGGGATTACGAACGACCAAGATTCAACACTACAGGCATTAAGTTGCCATTGATTACGATTTGATAACATAAAGCAATCTATAAAACAGCCAAACTTGATAAAAGTTTGGCTGTTTTATACTATATCCAAAAGATAAACCTGAAAGAATGGATTCTTCAATAATTGCTTTTATTAGCCAACCATTGCATTAGCCAACCATTGAATTAGATTGAATCAAAATATCCTTATCATCCGCAACAATCTTCTTTTCTCGTGCTTCCAAAAGCTGTGCACGTTGCAGCTCTGTATTAGCTTCATGGAGAGCAATTTCAGCGTTTGTTTTTTGAAGTTCTAAATCACGAATTGAATTGATCAGATTATCACGTCTTTGCCGCGCTGCACGCGCAAAAGCAGAATAAGCAAAATGGTGAACATCATTGTTTCCAGATTTACGTTCTTCATGAGTAATCTGTGCTTCCAACTCTAACACCATTCGTTCAAATTCTGCGATCATCATCTCAAGCTGTGCAATTTCACGGCGCTTTCCACGCACTTGAAACATCCTCAATCGCACCATATTTTCTCGTGGCTTCATACTCACTACTCCTTGATTGCGCCAACTCAAAACTCGCATTCACACCCAATAAATATCTTTTAGTTATATGTCTATCCGACAAAAACAGTCTATTAACTTGAAATTATAATAATTTTTGCCTTGCATTAAAGCATCTGAAAATACAATCTGCTTTAAAGAGCAATAACTATTTCTTTAACTTTTCCCCCCATTATAAATGAAGAGGTTTAAAGCTCAGTAAATAAACACTGAAATTGTAAAAAAGTAATTTATAACGCTCTTTTACAATTTTTTTTAAGTTAAAGTTTATAGAAAAAGCCCTTCTTTGTTTATTATGTTAAAAAATATGGGATTTTTCTAAAATAATTTTGTAGCCTCTTTCAAAAATAAAAATATTTTGTTAACCACTATCATGGATAGTGGGGAATTTAGTAGTGATTGTTACGCGTACTACTGAAATGTTCATAAACACTTTGTCATAAGTGTTTGATTTAATGAATTGTTTTTATAACAGTGGTTTTGCTAACTGATATAAAATAGAAATGCTCCTTATGATTCGTGAAGGAGCAAAGTGAGGGATCTAAAATGCGCGTATTATTAATTGAAGATGATAGAGCAGTTACTCAAAGCATTGAGTTGATGTTAAAGTCGGCTAACTTTAATGTTTATATCACTGATCTGGGTGAAGAAGGTATCGATTTAGGAAAACTCTATGATTATGATATCATTTTGCTTGATCTGAATTTGCCTGACATGTCAGGGTATGATGTCTTGCGGACTCTAAGATTGGCAAAAATAAAAACTCCTGTCTTAATCCTTTCTGGTATGAATGCCATTGAAGACAAGGTTCGTGGTTTTGGCTTTGGAGCAGACGACTATATGACGAAGCCTTTTCATAAAGATGAGCTCATTGCACGTATCCATGCAGTTGTTCGTCGTTCTAAAGGACATGCACAATCGGTTATTGTTACCGGAGATCTCACCGTTAACCTTGACACAAAAACTGTCGAAGTTGCAGGGCGCCCTGTTCATTTAACCGGTAAAGAGTACCAAATGTTAGAGCTTCTCTCTTTACGCAAAGGTACCACCCTTACCAAGGAAATGTTTCTCAATCATCTCTATGGTGGAATGGATGAACCAGAACTAAAGATTATCGATGTTTTTATCTGTAAATTGCGGAAAAAATTGGAAGCAGTCTCTTCTAGTGTAAATTACATTGATACAGTTTGGGGACGTGGTTATGTATTACGTGATCCAGTTGAAGAGAACGTACGAAAAACCGCTTAAGCAGTGAACATGCACATTGTAAAATCTCGGAGTGTAGCGGGCCGAGATTTTTTCCCGAGATCTTTTCTCTGTTAAAAGTAGAAAACTCGCACACCAAAAATCTCATATAGAAAGCGCTTAAAGCTTAAGAAGTAACCACACCAAATTTACACATATAACCTTATCGCTCATAAATTCAATCGAAGCCACTTTTCCCAACACAGCTTAAGCGCTTCTCTCTTATTCAAAGCTTTTTTATACTTTCTAAAACAATACAACCATCACTTTCATCAATATTTATTTTCATCTCTGTCATCTGAGCAAGTAACATTGTGTAATAAAATTGGATGACATGTGCATCAACAAGCTCTTCTTGAACTTCTCCACGGAATAACGCAAGAAAATGAGGGGGTATACGGAGAGTTCTACCGAAAACCTCAAATCGAAAAGAACGTTTATTTTCTTCTTGCAAAATCATAACAACAATTTCACCACCACGAGAAACTGTTGCATTTGCAATCAATAATAAATTAAGCAAAAGTTTAACTTCATCTTTTTCTAACAATAAAGAAGAAGCTTGCCATTTTAATGTTGCTTTTTCTTCTTTCATATATTGTTGAGCAACCTGCTCTGCAGCCCGTGTATCTATTTGTCCTCCACTTGCACCAGCAAAACCAAAAGCCAATCGCGCAAATTGTAGACGTGCAGCAGCACTTGCAACGGATAAACGCACCAATTGTAAAGCATCTTCTTCAGCTCCTCCTTCATCATAAAGCTCCATTGCATTTTGAATAGCCCCCACAGGTGAAATCAAATCATGGCAAATACGACTACAAAGCAAAGCAGCAAGATCCATAGGCTTCAAAGAAATATCTAACGTCATAATGATTGAAAACTCCTAGATTCAAAAAAACAAACTTTATTTTAAAGAAAAACTCTTAACATCTGATGCATAATAGGAAATATTAACAATCATGCTAAAAAATCAGAAATAAATTCAAGAATTTAAATAACCTTATATCTTATTTTTTATTTGAATAGCATGAAAATTCTAATATTATCTTTTTGTTTATCACTAATAAAAGGAGAAAACTCCATGGCTCTCTCTCTGCTCAAATACTGGTACAAAAATATTATATCTTTAATCTTCCTTTTATTCATCACCATAAACACCACACATGCTCAACTAAAACCAATAGAGCAAAACGAGCCTCATTATTCACTCCAAGAAATTATTGATTCTGGTCATATTTTTTTTGGAAAAACAGCCAGTGGTTTGGCTGTTGCAATTCAAAATATTTTTTCAAAATACGGTTATCCCAATGCCTATATTTTAGGAGAAGAAGCTTCTGGTGCCTTTTTTGCTGGATTAACCTATGGCGAAGGAAGGGTTTTTACCAAAAGCTATGGTCAACATAAAGTTTTTTGGCAAGGTCCCTCAGTAGGATGGGATTTTGGCGGCCAAGGCTCCCGTTTAATGATCTTAGTTTACAATCTTAATGGCATAAATAATTTATGGAGACGCTATGGTGGTATTTCAGGTTCGGCCTATTTAATTGCAGGTGTTGGTTTTCATGTCCTAAAATACCATAATACCTTGTTAATCCCAATACGTACAGGAGTCGGCGCACGCCTTGGTATCAATGTAGGATATTTAAAATTAACACCTAAACCGACATGGAATCCGTTTTAAACGTATTCTTATTTGAAAAGGGATATTATGCTTATTCAATCATTTCTTTTTTTTATACTCGGAGTTGCTTTCACTTCTTGGTTACTGGTGCTTTTATCTCCTTTTATTTGGCGGAAAGCCGTTCATTTTGCGTATAAAGATGTTTGTGCGAAAATGCCATTATCACTCGCGGAAATAGAAGCAAATCACGATTTTCTTCGTGCACAACATGCTGTAGAATTAGCAAACAACCAACAAAAGTATGAATTTTTGCAAAAAAAATATGCCCAACAAAAAATACAACTGAGCCAAGTAACAGAACAATTTTATCGGCTATGCCTCCCCACAAAAGATACTCTCACCAAAGAAGCGATAGCAATCAAACAAAATATCGCCACACTACACACTTTCAAAGGAAAGAAAAATGATGCGTGAAAAAATCGCACTCTATCAGCAACGCTTACAAAAAATCCAAACTCATGAGCTTGACCCGACTGCTAACCACCAATTGCTGGAAGAACTCCGTGAAGAAACAAAAGAACTTGCAGCAACATTGGCAGCTCAAATAGCGCTACAAGAGGGGAATACATCACCCATCAACACATTGATTCAAAAATCAAAAAACAAAAATGACCTAGCCTCACGTATTCGCAAAAAAATAACTTTTCTCTCCCAAAGCCCTGTTAAATAAGTTATCTTTTAAAACACCTTAAATGAAGAGTAAAATCAACAAAGGTTCATTGTAACTTTCATAACCCAAATCCTTTTTATTAAACGTGACTTTTCTGCTAAGCTAAAGAACAAAGTTTTTTAGCCTATACCGTTCTGTTAAAAAATATCTTCTTGTCTAGCAGATTCACTTTCTAATCATATCACCGCTCTAAAGAACAACATTTCATAGGTTCTAGAAAGCAAATAATACCAAAGACATTGGTCACACACTCTAACAAAAAATACCTTCTAAGATGGATCACCAATAGAGATTTGACCATAATTTTAAGGATAAAAACACGCTCTCAAGAGTGATAAAAATCTCTTATTTTTTGGATAATCATATCCTGATCCGTTTGTGTCAAGTAAGGATGCATTGGTAAACTTAAAACGCACTCTCCTAAAGATTCTGAAACAGAAAGGGAATCTTTTACATAAGGGAAGTGTTTATAAGCTGGCTGTTGATGTAAAGGAGTTTTATAATAAATCATTGTAGGAATAGAATTTTTTTGTAAAAAATCTTTTAATTTATCCCGTTCTTTTACCTTAATCGTATATTGTGCATAAGCAGAACGAATATTTTCTCCTATTTCTGGAACTGTAACAATATCTCTTAAGCCATTGGAATAGCGTTGAGCAATTTCTACACGCTTTTCCATTTCATCTTCAAAGATCACAAACTTTTCTAGTAAAATTGCAGCCTGAATGCTATCTAGGCGCGAATTCATACCAATACGTACATTGTCATATTGCGTTTCACCTTTACCATGAAACAAAATAGAGCGTAAAAGTTTTGCAAAATGATCATCATTGGTCATCATAGCGCCTCCATCGCCATAACATCCTAATGGTTTTGCAGGATAAAAACTTGTAGCAGCCACATCACCAAAAGCACCACACATAGTATTACCGCTTCTCCCCCCCATAGATTGAGCAGCATCTTCAATTACAAAAAGATTTTCCTTGGCAGCCACTTGAGCAATTTGCACATAGTCAGCAGAAAGCCCAAATAAATCAACAGCAATAATAGCCTTTGGCTTTAGACGTCCTTCTTTTTTTATCATTTCGATAGCGTGAGAAAGTTTTTCAACATCAATATTGAATGTATCAGGTAAAACATCGACAAAAACAGGTTCAGCCCCCACCAAAGCAACCACTTCAGCCGTTGCTGAAAATGTAAAACTAGGACAAAAAACAGCATCCCCTAGACCAATATTTTTAGCCATAAGAGGCATCTTCAAAGCATCTGTTCCATTAGCACATGCAATCACATGTTTAACGCCAAGATATTCTGCCAATTTCTCTTCAAATTCTGTTACTTTTGGCCCCAAAATATACTTACCACTAGCGACTACATGCGCAATTGCAGAATTAATTTTATCTTCAATACGCGCACGCTGCGCCCCAAGGTCGATGAATTGCATATTAACTCCATTGATCATCACAAGAATGCAAAAGCGCTACCTATCTCTTTTATCTATCATAATTGACATCAGCAGCTGTTAAAATCCGTAAAACAGCAATAGCATCATCACCATTTGTACGAGGTGATTGACGCGTTTCAATACAATGAAGGAAATGCCGTAATTCGCAAGTAAGCGGCAAGTCTTCACAAACATCAATATAATTCAGCTCATCCATGCTAAAAGCCCACTCTTGATTTTCTTTCCAAACAGCAAAATGGTGCATTGCCAATTTACGACTCCACGGTTCCATATCATCAAAAACGAGTATAGCCTTTGTTCCAACAACAATTAAACGCCTCTCACGATAAGAACTTAAGCGTGAAGTAAAAAGATGACTACGCACACCATTTGGAAAAATCATATGAATATGAGAAAAATCAGAAATCTGATCAACGACAGCAGCCCCCTCACCGCGAATTTCGGAAGGTTCGCATCCTGTCAACGCCAAAATCATTGAGAGATCATGAGGGGCAAGATCCCATAAAGCATCACTGTGTGTGTGAAATTTTCCAAAGCCTAATCTATGAGAATAAATATATCGCACATCTCCCACATCTCCGTTTTTCACCAATTCACACATTTTTTCAAAAGCCGGATGAAAACGTAAAATATGGCCCACCATAAAAACTCGCTCATAGGCCTCAGCCTCCTGAACTTGGCGTTTAGCATCAGAAACATTCAAGGCTATTGGTTTTTCCACCAAAACATCTTTACCATTTTTAACAGCACGGAGCACATTTTGCGTATGCAATTGTGGCGGCAACGCTAATACCAACGCATCAATATCTCGATGAGTAAAAAGATCATCTGGTGTAACAACCTCTACACCATACAGTGTTGCAAAACTAGCAGCACGATCATTATCAATATCAGAAACTGCTGCTAAAGCTCCGAGAGAGTGGAGTGTCCGTATATGATTTTCACCCCAATGACCGCATCCTAAAACCGCTACACGTGGCACCATTTTCATGCCTTACCTTACTTTATCATATAAAATTACACTTTTACATATCGAGGATAATATAGAATGACAAGAGAAAAGCTTAAAAACGATGCTTGACATCTTACTATTCTACCCCTTATATCCGCAAAAGATATAATTATTGACAATTATGATTGCTTATTTTGGCGGAGTAGCTCAGTAGGTTAGAGCAGAGGAATCATAATCCTTGTGTCGGGGGTTCAAATCCCTCCTCCGCTACCATTACTTTTTTATTGTGTGTGTAGTTTGTCAGCAGTGTAGCTGTAGCTTGCCAGCGGGTTTTGTATATTTTGCCACTAGTTTTTGTACCAATTTATTTTTTCTCAAAGAGTTTTAAAGGGTCTTCAAATGCCTTTCAAAGGATATTTAAAGCTCTCTTTAACGCATTTTTCTGCTCCTATTTTTCCAAATCACTAAAGCATGTAAAGTCGGGTTGAAAGGCAAGGGGGACGATTCCTGTCGGACCATGGCGTTGTTTTGCTATAATAACCTCAGCTTTACCCTTGGCTTGCTCCATTGCCTCTTGCCATTTGTTATACTCAGCAGTGCCTTCTTTCGGTTCTTCATTTTTGAGATAATATTCTTCACGATAAACGAACAGAACAATGTCGGCATCTTGCTCTATTGAACCAGATTCACGTAAATCAGAGAGTTGCGGACGTTTATCGGTTCGGTTTTCAACTTGGCGCGAAAGTTGTGACAGAGCAATGATGGGAATATTGAGTTCTTTTGCAAGTGCTTTTAATCCGGTGGTAATGGCTGTAATTTCTTGAACGCGGTTTTCTAATGAACGCTTTGAACCGCTTGTCATGAGTTGGATATAATCGATAATCAAGACATCTAGACCATGTTGTCGTTTAAGACGCCTTGCACGGGCGGCCAATTGTGCAAGGGATACACCCCCCGTTTGATCAATATAAAGAGGGATTGTTTGTAAGGAACGCATTGCGTAAATGATGTTGGTAAATTGCTCTTCTGAGATATTACCACGACGCATATCAGAAGAAGAAACCTTTATTTGTTCTGAGATAATACGAGTTGCAAGCTGTTCTGTTGACATCTCAAGTGAGAAGAAACCTACAATGCCCCCTTCATTTTCTTGGCTGTTATCATGACGCTTACAAGCATTGGCAATATTAAAAGCAATATTGGTCGCCAGAGAGGTTTTCCCCATTCCAGGGCGTCC